>NZ_CEVYAT010000054.1:0-9500 GCF_982402205.1 Parolsenella sp.
CGATGAGGTAGGCGCCCACGGCCACGATCACGAGCGACGATGCGATGGAAAAAGCGGAGTGGTCCTGCGCAAGGCCGAGCGGCATCGAGAACAGCAGCGCCAGTCCGTAGAGGATGCGAAGCCCTCCCCAGGCGAGCATGATCGTGGCGTAGCCGGAACAGGAGGCGTGCAGACCGCGCGTCTCTCCCTCGAGGCACTCCTCTCGCGCCTGCGAGTTTTGTGCGCTCTCGACCACGAACGACCTGTGGGGCAGCGCCTCGCCGGCGTCGGGGACCTTGCGCACCTCGAGCGCGAGTGCTCCGGTGAGCACGAGCGAGATCAGGCTGCAGACGAACGAGACGCCGTCTGCCTGGACGATGCAGAAGAGCAGGTCAATGAGGGCAAGGACGAAGGCGACCCTGCCCAGGATGATCGCGGGACGAAGCGTAGAGGGCCTCTTCTCGCAGGCAAGGCACGAGGCGCCAAAGCCCAGGGCGGCAAGCGAGCCCGTAACGACGAAGAGCCATGAAAGCGCGAGGAGGACCCATACAGAGACGGAGACGCCAAGAACGGTGACGGTCTGCGAGAGCTCTCCCTTGACCGGGTAGACGCCACAGTAGGCAAGGGTGGTGAACAGAAGGATGACGATGACGGCGAGGGCCGACACGCAGGTCCACACGAGGTAGGCGATGCCCAACGTGCGAAGCGTCCCGGGCCTCTTGTCTTGGGGCTGTGCCATGCGGCTCCTTACGCTCTTAGATTCGCTTGTGCCCATTCACATTACTTCATGTTCCCATTTTGAAGCAGAAGCAAACGAAAGCGGGCCGAGGTGAGCCCCGGCCCGCATAGTTTTGGTGGGCCCAGCAGGATTCGAACCTGCAACCCAGGGATTATGAGTCCCCTGCGCTAACCGTTGCGCCATAGGCCCGGATATGAAAAAAGGCGGCGACAAATGCCGCCGCCCGTCACATGTGGTGGAGATAAGGGGGTTCGAACCCCTGACCTCGTGACTGCCAGTCACGCGCTCTCCCAACTGAGCTATATCCCCGAATTGGTGCGAAGAGAATATTACCAAAGACGCGCGCCCCGTCAACCGAGATTTTCGAAAAAATCTGAATCGTTTTGCGTGAAGCCCAAATCCTGCACGATTCCACACCAGAGGAAACGCAACGCGCTCGTTATTTCGCGAGACCAACGGTTATCGGTCACTAATGCCTCGAACGAACTTCGCCAGCCGATCAAGGCCAAGCGTGAGGTCTTCGTCGGAGACGCAGTACGAGAGGCGCACGTAGCCCTCCGCGCCAAAGCAGGTGCCCGGCACGAGTGCCACTCCCCCCTCGCGGATGACCCGCTCGCAGAACTCCTCGCTGCCAACGCCAAGACCCTCGATGCTGGGAAACGCATAGAAGGCGCCCGTTGGCCTTACGAGCGGAAGCCCCATGCCGGCGAGTGCCGCGCAAACTTGCTCGCGCCTGCGCTCGTAGGTCTGCCGCATGGGCTCGACCTCGCACGAAAGCGCCACGACCGCCGCGTCCTGCACGAAGGTGGGGACGCTCGAGACGAGGTACTGGTGCATCTTCTCGATCTGGGTCTTGAGCGGCGTGTCTGCGGCGAGCCACCCGAGACGCCAGCCGGTCATGGCCCAGGGCTTGGAGAACGAGTCGACCACGACGGTATGGTCGCGGCACTCGGGGTGCACCTGCGCAAACCGCTCGTAGCCCCGGGTGTAGGCGAGGCGGTTGTAGACGTCGTCGCACACCACGAAGAGGCCGTGGCGCGTCTGCGCCCCGGCAACCGCGTCGAGCGACGACCGGTCGTAGACGCAGCCGGTGGGGTTGTTGGGCGAGGTGATGACGATCGCCTTGGTGCGCGGGCCGATGGCGGCCTCGAGGGCATCTGCCGCAATCTGAAAGCCGCTGGCACTCGTGTCGAGCGAGCGAAAGGTGCCATGTGCGGCACGGACGATGGTCTCGTAGAGGCCAAAGGCCGGCGTGGGCACGATGACCTCGTCGCCCGGGTCGAGTAGCGACATGAGCGTGGCTGCAAGCGCCTCGGTGGCGCCACAGGTGACGATGAGCTCGCCAGGCTCGTAGGAGAGGCCTTGACGCTCCATGTAGGCACTGAGGGCGCAGAGCAGCTCTGGCCTGCCGTTGTTGGGCGGATAATGTGTGAGGCCACGCGCGAGCGAATCGCTCACGGCCGCGCGTATGGGAGCGGGCGTGTCGAATTCGGGCTCGCCCAGCGTGAGCTTGACACAGCCGGGAGTCTGGTTGGCGAGGGCCGTGAACCGGCGGATCCCGCTCGTCGCGAGACCCGCCAGGTCCTGGTTGGTTGCGAGCGCCATGCGCATGCCCTAGGCGCGCTCGGCGAAAACGCGAGCGGCAAGCTGCGCGGCGACCTCGTCGAGCGACACCTCGGTGCGCTCGCCCGTGGCACGGACCTTGAGCTCGCAGTTGCCGCCCTTGACGGCGCGCTTGCCAAAGACCAGCTGGTAGGGGAAGCCCATAAGGTCGGCATCGGCGAACTTGACGCCGGCGCGCTCCTTACGGTCGTCGACGACGACCTCGATGCCCTCGGTGGCAAGCTGCTCGGCGACCTTCTGGGCGGCGGGCCACACGAGCTCGTCGTTGACGTCGAGCGGAACGACGGCGACCTCGTAGGGAGCCACGGAGACGGGCCAGCTGATGCCGTTCTCGTCATTGTGCTGCTCGACGATGGCGGCCAGCGTGCGCGAGACGCCCACGCCGTAGCAGCCCATGATGAGCGGCTTCTCCTTGCCGTCCTCGTCCATGAAGGTGGCGCCCATGGCCTTGGAGTACTTCGTGCCCAGCTGGAAGACCTGCGAGACCTCGATGCCGCGGGCGGCCGAGAGGGGCTTGCCGCAGTGCGGGCAGGGGTCGCCGGCGACGACGGTCACGAGGTCGGCCCAGGCGTCGGCCGCAAAGTCGCGGCCCTCCTCGATGCCGGTGAGGTGGAAGCCCTCCTCGTTGGCGCCGCAGAGCCACTGGTGAGCCTGCTTGAGGCTTTCGTCGCAGACCACGCGAATGCCTTCGGGCAGGTTGACGGGGCCGATGAAGCCCTTGTGCAGGCCAAACTTGATGAGCTCGTCTTCGTCCATGAGGTGGTACTCGCCAAAGGCGTGCTCGGCCTTGACGTCGTTGAGCTCGTGGTCACCGGGAACGAGGACGAGCGTCGGGGTGCCCTCCCCATCGACGAGGCACAAGGACTTGACGGTGGCCTTCGTGGGAACGCCAAAGAAGGCCGCGACCTCATCGATGGTGCCGCAGCCGGGCGTGGCGACCTTGGCGAGGCTGCCGTCGCCCGGGCCGTCGATGACGGCGACGGTGGTCGAGGCGGCCTCGTCGTCGGCCGCGAAGCCGCAGTCGTCGCAGTAGACGAGGCTGGCCTCGCCCGCGTCGGCAAGGGCCATGTACTCGACGGAGGTGTCGCCGCCGATCTCGCCGCAGTCGGCGACGACGGGCAGGGCCTTGAGGCCGCAACGCACGCAGATGTTGGCGTAGGCGGCCTTCATCTTGTCGTACTCCTCCTGCAAGCTCTCCTGCGTGGCGGAGAAGCTGTAGGCGTCCTTCATGATGAACTCGCGGCCGCGCATGAGGCCGTAGCGGGGACGGAACTCGTCGCGGAACTTGTCCTGGATGTGGTAGAGGTTGACCGGCAGCTGCTTGTAGCTGCGCAGCTCGTTGCGCACGAGGGCCGTGATGGTCTCCTCGTGGGTGGGGCCCAGGACGAACTCGCGCTCGTGGCGGTCGTTGAAGCGGATGAGCTCCTTGCCATAGGCGTCGATGCGGCCGCTCTGGCGCCAGAGGTCGGCGTCGACCATGATCGGCATCATGAGCTCCTGGGCGCCGGCGGCGTCCATCTCGTCGCGGACGATATCCTCGATCTTGCGGATGGAGCGCCAGGCGAGCGGCAGGTAGGTGTAGAGGCCCGCGGCCTCCTTGCGGATCATGCCGGCGCGAAGCAGCAGGCGATGGCTCGCGAGCTCGGCCTCCGCCGGGTCCTCCTTGAGCGTGGGGGCGTAGAGGCGGCTCATCATCATGGGCTTCATGTGGTTCCTTCCTTAGGGGCGGCCGTGCGGCCACCACGATGCAACTGATTCATCTTAGCGCGAATGCATGCCAGCCAAGCGTCGGGTGCCCGGCTGGGCGTTCCCTGCCGCCTGGGCTACTCGAAGCGTGCCTCGATCTCTGCGAAGAGCTCGTCGACGATGCGGTCCTCGGGCACCTTGCGAAGGGTCTCGCCACCCGCGATGAGCAGGCCCGTCCCCTGGCCGCAGGCGACACCGATGTCTGCGCCGCGCGCCTCGCCCGGGCCGTTGACGACGCAGCCCATCACGGCGACGGAGATGGGGGCACGCACGGCCTGGAGCCTGCGCTCGACCTCTCCCGCGATCTCGATGAGATTGACCTGGCAGCGTCCGCAGGTGGGGCAGCTCACGAGCTCCGGCGTGCGGCGGCGCATCCCCAGCGACTGGAGCAGTTCCCATGCAACGGGCACCTCCTCGGTGGGAGGCGCGGTGAGCGAGAGACGCATCGTGTCGCCGATGCCCTCGGAGAGTAGCACCGCAAGGGCGCTCACGTTCTTGACCGTGCCCTGGCGCACGGTGCCCGCCTCGGTGACGCCCAGGTGCAGCGGCACGTGCGGCAGCTCGCGCGAGAGCTCGCGGTTGGTGAGGATGGTCGCCGGGACGTCGTGGACCTTGGCGGAAAGCACGATGTCGCCAAAGCCGCGCTCCTCGAAGTGGCGCACGAACGACACGGCGCTCTGGACCAGCTTCTGTGGCTGCGTGAGGTCCTCGCGCATGTCAATCGCCTTGTCGAGCGAGCCCGCGTTCACGCCGATGCGTATGGGGATGCCCGCCTCGCCCGCGGCGTCGATGACGGCGTCGACCTTGTCGAACGAGCCGATGTTGCCGGGGTTGATGCGCAGCCCGGAGGCGCCGCGGCGGGCGGCCTCGATGGCAAGGCGGTGGTCGAAGTGGATGTCTGCCACGACGGGCAGGGGCGAGCTGGCGCAGATCTCGCCAAAGCCGTCGAGGGCATCCGCGTGGGGAATCGCGACGCGCACGATCTCGCAGCCAAGGGCCTCGAGGTCATGAATCTGGGCGAGCGTCGAGGCGGGTTCGGTGGTCTTGGTGGTGCACATGGACTGCACCGAGACGGGGGCGCCGCCACCAACGGCGACGCTGCCCACGTGCACCTGGTGAGTGAGCTCGCGCGGCAGGGGCTTCTCGGACGCGCCGCGCGAGTTGGGACGAAGGTCGATCATGTGTCGCTAGCCTCCCATGACAAAGCGAACGATGTCTTGGCGAAGAACCGCCACGAAGAGCATGAGCGCCAGAACGAGCCCGAGGTAGGACAGGAAATTCTGGGCCCTCTGCGAAACGGGCCTGCGAATGACGATGCCAATGACCTCGATGAGGAGCTTTCCTCCGTCGAGCGGAGGAATGGGGATGAGGTTCATGATGCCGAGCGACATCGAGATGCCCGCCATGAGGAACAGGAAGCTCTGGGCGCCAGACTCGGCGGCCTGCGAGGCCATGACCGAGATGCCCACGATCGAGGTCGACTGCGAGACGACCTCAGCGGTGTGCGCCGGCTGAAAGAGTTGGGCCACGAAGCCGACGGTCTGCGTGAGATAACTCCACCCGATGCCGAGCGACTGCGCGGGAGAGGGGTGGACAACCTCGGTGCTGGCGGTGACGCCAAAGGCCTGGGCGTCAGCGGCGTCGGCAGGGTCGACGGTGAGGTCGAGGCGCTCTCCCCCACGCTCGACGACGATGTTAAAGGCCGAGCAGGCCTGCATCTGCGCGTGCAGCTCGTCTCCCATGTCCTCCCAGGTGGAGACCTCCTTGCCCGCAACCGAGACGATCGTGTCTTGCTCTTGGACGCCTGAGGCCTCGGCGAGCGAGCCCTGCTCCACGCCGCCAATGATCGGGACGTTCTGGGCCACCGCGATGCCGCCGACGGAGAAGACGCCCACGATGAGTGCCATGCCCACGACGAGGTTCACGAGGGGACCCGCGACGAGCGTGACCACGCGCGCGAGAAACCCCTTGCCCTGGTAGGTGTGGGAGCGCTCGGCCTCGAGCAGCGCCTCGGCGCCACCTTGGGGCAGCGCATGGGGCTCGCCCGCCTTGGTTGAGCCGGGTAGGGAGAAGTCGTGCCCCGAGTCGAAGGCCGTGAGCAGGTTGACGTCGCGCTCGACGGTCTGTACGGACGCGGGCCAGTCCTTCTGGCTGGGACGCTCCCCAGCCGCCTCATCGAAGTACGGCTCGACGCTTGCCCAGTCACACAGGACCTGGAGCTGGGCGCAGAGCTCCTCGACATTGCAGCCAAGCTCAGAGGCGAGGCCGTCAATCCGCACGCGCCCGTGCGCGGCGATCGCGGCCAGCGCGCGCGTGGCGAGGTCTGAGGTTGCGCCCTCCATACCGCAGATGCGGTTGTAGCCACCTAGCAGTATGGGCGTGACGCCCACCTCGGTGCCATGATCGGCGCTCTTGTGGGACAGCCTCCAGCGGCAGGGCATGCCGAGGAAGAACTCGGTGACGCGCATGCCAAACGCGCGTGCGGCGACGTAGTGGCCGCCCTCGTGCAGGAAGACAAGGGCGCTCAGCATGAGGGCGCCCCAAAAGATGGCCGACAGCGCCCCTACGAGCGCGCTCATGCAAGCTCCGAGACGAACCCACGGGCACGCTCGCGGGCGAGCGCGTCGACCTCGGCGATCTGCTCGAGACTCGTGAGACTCTCCACGCTCGTGGCGTCCATGACGCGCTCGACGATGCGGTCGATGTCGCAGAAGCCGCAGCGGTCCTGGCGGAACGCCTCGTTGGCGACCTCGTTGGCTGCGTTCATCGCGCACGGCAGGGTGCCGCCGGTGCGGCCAGCCTCGAGGGCGAGGTCAAGGCAGCGGAAGGCGCCGCGGTCGGGCGCGGCGAAGGTGAGCGGCTCGCTCGAGCGCCAGTCGACATGCGTCGTGGGCGAGTCCCAACGCTCGGGATAGCTGAGGGCGTACTGGATGGCGACGCGCATGTCGGAAGGGCCGAGCTGGGCCTTGACCGAGCCGTCTGCAAACTCGACGGCGGAGTGGATCTTGCTCTGGCGGTGCACGAGCACCTCGACGTCGTCAATGGCGACGTCGAACAGGTGGTGCGCCTCGATAACCTCGAGGCCCTTGTTCATGAGAGTCGCACAGTCGATCGTGATCTTGGCACCCATCTTCCAGGTGGGGTGGGCCAGCGCCTCGGCGGCCGTCACGCCCTCGAGCTGCTCGCGGGTTCGGCCAAAGAACGGGCCTCCCGAGCACGTGAGCCATATCTTGCGTAGGTCACGGCGGCGCTCGCCAACGAGGCACTGGTAGATGGCGTTGTGCTCGGAGTCGACAGGCAGCACTCGTCCGGGCTTGGCGAGCGGCATGAGCAGCCCGCCGCCAATGACGAGGGCCTCCTTGTTGGCGGGGGCCCAGATCTTGCCGGCAGCAAGTGCCGCGTGGCTCGCCCAGATGCCGGCCTCCCCCACCACGGCAACGAGCACACAGTCGACATCGGGCAAGGTGGCGAGGCGCGTCACGGCATCCTCGCCAAAGTCAATCTCACAGCCTTGCGGCAACTCGGCGAGCGCGGGGTCGTTGCGACGGGCCTCGTCGGCAATAGCGGCATGGGCCACGCCAAACTCGCGCGCGACGGAGACGAGCTTGGCAGCCGTCGAGTTGACGGCCACGGCGGTGAGCGCGAGCTTGTCAGGGTGCATGCGGATGACGTCGAGCGTCTGGGTGCCAATCGAGCCAGAACAGCCAAGGAGCGCCACGCGAAGCGGGCGCTCCCTCACGGTCGAGCTCGAGGTGACCTCGAAGATGTTCACAGAATCCCCCCGAAGTGCAAGATGAAGTAGGTGGTCATGCAGGCAAAGAGCATGGAGTCCGAGCGGTCGAGCAAGCCGCCGTGACCCGGGATGAGGTTGCCCGAGTCCTTGACGCCAACCGAGCGCTTGAGACGACTCTCGAACAGGTCGCCGATGACGCCCGCAAGGCCGCTCGCGACTCCGGCGAGCAGAGCGAGCGGCAGCGGGATGGACCGAACGCCAAGGCCCCACACGATGGCCCAGACGATGCAGGAGCCAACGAGGCCGCCAACGAGCCCCTCGACGCTCTTGTTGGGTGAGATGCGCGGTGCCAGCTTGTGGCGACCGAAGCGCGAGCCCACGAGGTAGGCGAAGGCGTCGTTGACCCAGACCGAGCCCATAGTGCCCAGCGTGAGCAGGGCGCCCTCGAGGCCGGGGTCGCAGGCCCTAATCGTCACGACGGACGAGAAGAGCAGACCCGTGTAGGCTGCGCCAAAGACCGTGATGGCGGCGTCCGCGACGCTCGCGCGCGGCGTGAGCACGTACCAGACGCCCACGGCGAGCATGAGCAGCAGCGTGATACCCGTCTCGGCCTCGGGCCTGGCGAGGGCGCCCAGCGGGTACAGGATGATAGCGAACAGGCCGATGAACTCGTTGGGCATGCGGCCGGCGAGCCTCACCATGCGGAAGAACTCGGAGCCACACAGCCATGCCATCGCGGAGACGAGCAGCGTGGTGGGGATGCGGCCCCAGAAGAGGCACGCGAGGATCACGAGGGCGTAGACGAGGCCCGAGGTGGTTCTCGTCAGGAGCTTCTCGGTCCAGCTGCGGGCACGCTGACTCTTGAGCGTGCCCGCCACGCGCTCGCCCTCGTGGGCCTCGCGGTGACGCTCAATGCTGTCGGAGGCGGCGTCGATGGTCTTGGGCGTGGGCTTGCGGGAGCGCGCATCGGTGTTGGGGGAATTGGCCACTAAGCCTTCACCCCGCCAAAGCGACGGTCGCGGCCCTGGAAGGCGCGGATGGCGCGCAGCAGCTCCCAGCGGTCGAAGTCAGGCCAGAGCGTGTCGGTGATGTAGAACTCGCTGTAGGCAAGCTGCCACAGCAGGTAGTTGGAGAGCCTCAGCTCGCCCGAGGTGCGAATGAGCAGCTCGGGGTCAGGCAGGTCGACCGTGTAGAGGTGGGTGGAGACGCAGGCGGCGTCGACGTCGTCGACGGACAGAGTGCCCTCCTTGACCTCGGAGGCGATCAGGCGCGCCGCCCGGGCGAGCTCGGCGCGGGCGCCGTAGTTCACCGCGAGCGCAAGCGTCATGCCCGTGTGGTCGGCCGTCTCGGAGAGGCCCTCCTCGAAGACCTCGCGGGTCTTCTGGGGCAGGGCCTCGATGTCGCCAAGGAACTCGAGACGCACGTTCTCCTGGTGGAAGAGCGGCAGCTCCTTGACGAGCGTCGTGGCAAACAGGTGCATGAGCAGGTCGACTTCCTGCTGCGGGCGCTTCCAGTTCTCGGTGGAGAAGGCATAGGCGCTGAGCACGTCGATGCCAAGGCGAACGCACGCGGTGATGGTCTCGCGCAGGCTCGCGATGCCGGCGATGTGACCCTGGCCGCGCTCCATGCCCTGGCGGGTGGCCCAGCGGCCGTTGCCGTCCATGATCACCGAGATGTGAG
>NZ_CEVYAT010000055.1:0-9445 GCF_982402205.1 Parolsenella sp.
GTCCATGTTGTAGTAGGACTCGATGCCCAGCGTGGCAAGGTCGCAGACCTTGTTGCCCACGGAGTCGTAGATGACGCCCTGGTCGATGGTGAGCTGACCCTGGGCCTTGGGATAGATGAAGCTCGCGTAGTCGAGAATCTTCTTGCGCAGGCTCTCGCCGGCCTTGCGGACGGCCGTGCCCGAGACGTAGGTCTGACGCGAGGCGAACGCACCCGGGTCATACGGGGTGACGTCGGTGTCCTGGAACGAGACGATGTGGACGTCCTCGGTGCGCACGCCAATGGCCTCGGCGGCCATCTGCGAGAAGACCGTGTCGGCGCCCTGGCCAATCTCGGTGGCGCCCATCTGGAGCTGGATCGAGCCGTCTTGGTTGAGCGTCACGGCAGCGGTGGCCGTCTCGAGGGCGAAGGGGGCAACGGCGGTCTTGTAGACGAAGAACGCGACGCCCACGCCATGACGGATGGGACCCGTCTCGTTGGCGTATTCCTCCTTCTTCTTGTCCCACTCGATGTAGGCCTTGCCCTTCTCAACGCACTCGGGAATGGCGCAGGTGTGCGCGGCGATGACGCCGTTGGGCGTGAACTCGTCGACAAACTTGTCGGTGTAGACGTTCTTGAGGCGGAACTCGACGCCGTCCCAGCCCATGTCATAGGCGATGTCGCCCATGAGGCACTCGGCAGCCCAGTTGCCCTCGGGCACGCCGTAGGCGCGCATGGCGCCCGTGTGCGGGCCGTTGGTATAGACGGTCGATGCCTCGCAGCGCACGGCCTTCTCCTGGGTGTGGTAGAGCCAGCGGAAGGAGTTCACGGAGTTCAGCACGAGGGCGTGGCCGTGGTGGCCGTAGCCGCCCGTGTTGGAGAGCGCGGTGATCTTGCGGGCGTGGAGGTTCATGTCGTCGTCCCACGAGGCCTCGACGTCGAAGCTCTTGGGCTGACGGCCCGAGGTGTCCCAGAACAGCTCCTCGCGGCTGATCTCCATGCGCACGCAGCGGCCGCCCACCTGCTTACAGACCCAGGCGTTGAGGGGCTCGTAGTGGACGTCCTGCTTGGTGCCAAAGCCACCGCCGATGTAGGGCTTGATGACGCGGACGTCGCCCCAGGGGATGCCCAGGGCCTGGCCGATGACGCGGCGCACAACGTGGGGAATCTGGGTCGAGGAGACGCAGACGATCTTGTTGTTCTCCATGTAGCAGTACGAGACGCAGCTCTCGATGTGGACCTGCGACTGCTCGCGGCTCTCGATGTGGAGCTTCACGTGGTGGTACTTGGGGTCCATGATGGCGTCATCGACCGTCTTGTAGCCCATCTCGGCAAGCTTGTCGTCGGGGGTGACGGCCAGCGAGTGGCCCACGAGGTTGTCGGGTTTGCGCGTCTGCACGGGGTGCTCGGCGCCGCCCTCCTGGGCACCGGCGGCCAGCGACTCGGCGGGGTCGTAGATGACCGGCCACTCCTCGTACTCGACCTTGATGAGCTTGAGGGCGCGGTCGCACGCGACGGTGTCCTCGCCCACCACGACGGCGATGTTGTCGCCGTAGATGCGCACGCGGTCATCGAGCAGCTTGCGATCGGCGATGTCTCGGTGCGAGGCGTCGCGGTCGGCATACCAGGGGTGGCCGCCCACGGGATAGGCGATGTCGGGCACATCGAAACAGGTGAAGACTCCGACCACACCGGGAACCTTCTCGGCCTCGGACGTGTCGATGGAGATGACGCGGCCGTTGCCGATGGTCGCGTGGAGAATCTTTGCCTCGAGGCACGGCTTGGGGCACAGGTCGTCGGTGAACTTGGCACGACCCGTCACCTTGTCAAACGCGTCGACGCGAACGATCGGCCTTCCGACCTCCTTGAGCTGTTCCATGACGCCTCACTCTCATACGAATGCTTACGTGCAAACAAAAGTTTATTACGCAATTCAAATAGTTAGGCACCCACGCGGCGAGTGGGGCATTTCTGGGGGCAGACGGATTGTACTAATTAAAGAACAACGGCTCTGACCTGCCGTTATTGTTACGCGAATGCAACGCAACCACAATCAAGAGTGCAAGGAATGCCCTGAAACAGGGCAGCCGCTCGACAAAGAGAAGGGGCGCCCCGCATGTGCGGAACGCCCCCAGACTAGGCAAGCTACGGCCTTGCGAGCATGACCTTACAGGCCGTTGCGGATGGCCTCGACCTCGTCGTCAGAGATCAGGGTGTCGGCCTTGATCTGCTCGGTGTACTCCTCGATCTTCGACTGGACGTCAGCCGAGACCTTGTCGGAGTAGGAACCGAGGTAGACGCCACCGTTTTCGATGTTGGCCTCGATGACCTTGCCGCCGCCAAAGTTGCCGGCCTCGATGGCCTTCATGGCCTCGCCCATCATCCAGTTGGTGACAGTGGAGGTGACGACGCAGGGGTGGTCGTCGCCCACGAGGTCGATCGGCTGGGCGATGTTGAAGTGCGTGTCGGCACCAGCGGTCTCGAGGGCCTGGCGCACGCCGCCGTCGACGGCGGAGGCGTCACACCACATGACGTCGACGTTGTCGGTACCAATCCAGGACTCGGTGAGCTTCACGCCGGCGGAGGCGTCGGTGAAGCCGGCCTCGAAGTTGTAGACGCCCTTGACGGAAGGGTTGACCTTCTGGGCGGCCGCGAGGTAGGAGGAGTACTTGGAGAGGGTCGTCGGGATGCGCATGCCGCCAACGAAGCCGATGCAGTTGGAGGAGGTCATGAGACCGGCGACGACACCAGCGAGGGAACCGGACTGCTTGAGGTTGACCTGGACCGTCTCGAGGTTGTCGAGCGTCTCGTAGTCGGCGAGGTCGGTCGTGGGATCGGTGTTGGTCATGAGGAAGTGCACATTGGGGTGAGCGTCGGCTGCCTCGGCGACGACCTCAGCCCAGTCGGAGCAGAACTCGTTGCCAGCGGCGATGATGAGGTCGACATCCTGGTCAACGTAGGACTGGGCGGCCGTGGCGGCGTCTGCTGCGGCGGTGTTCTCCTTGGGCTCGAGCATCTCCCACTTGGAATTCTCCTCGCAGGCCTTCTGCAGGGACTCGTAGTGGCCCTGGCCCCAGCCGCCGTCGAGGGCGGGGCCGGAGATGACGATGGCGACCTTGTAGCTGTCCTTGGCCTCGGCCGAGGAGTCGGAAGACGCGGAGTCGCCAGAGCCGCCACCGCAGCCCACGAGCGACAGCGCTGCGGCAGCGCTCAGGGAGCCGGCGCCGAGCTTGATGGCGTCACGCCTGGTGTAATTCTTGGACATAGCATTCCCCTTCTCTTATGCCTTACATAAAATTTCGAACTACCTACTGAACAAAAGAGCCGAGACGTCCAGAGACATCTCGGCTCCCTGATACCCGCACCAGTTATGCGCGTTGGCCGACCCAGATGCGTGAGGCCGGCTCGCTAGAACTTGGAAGGACTAGAGCCCCTTCTCGATGGCCTCGACGTCGTCGTCGGAGATGAACGTGCCGGCCTTGATCTGGTCGGAGTACTCGGCGATCTTGTCCTGGACGTCCTGCGAGACCTTGTCGGAGAACTTGCCGAGGGAGACACCGCCGTTGTCCATGTTGCCCGTGATGGCCTTGCCGCCACCGAAGTTACCGGCCTCGATGAGGTCCATGGCCTCGCCAATCATCCAGTCGGTAATCGTGGAGGTGATGACGGTGGGCTGGTCATCGCCCACGGTGTCGATGGGCTGGGCGATGTCGAAGTGCGTATCGGCACCGGCGTTCTGCAGGGCCTGGCGCACGCCATTGTCGACCGCAGAGGCGTCGCCCCACATGACGTCGACGTTGTTGGCGTTAATCCACTGCTCGGCGAGCTTGGTACCGAGGGAAGCGTCGGTGAAGCCGGCCTCGAAGTTGTACTGGCCCGTGATCGAGGAGTCAATCTTCTGGGCGGCAGCGAGGAACGCGGAATACTTGGTGGTGGTGGACGGGAGCTTCATGCCACCGATGAAGCCGATGCTCTTCGTCTGGGTCATGAGACCGGCGACGACGCCGGCGAGGGCGCCGGTCTGCTTGAAGTCAGGAAGCACCGTCTGGACGTGGTCGAGGTTCTCGTAGTCGCCCATCTCGGCCTCGGGGTCCGTGTTGGTGATGAGGAAGTTGACGCCGGGGTGAGCGTCGGCGGCGTCAGCGATGACCTCGGCCCAGTCGGAGGCGAACTGGTTGCCGTTGCCGACGATGAGGTCGACGTCCTGGTCGATGTAGGACTGCGCGGCGGTGGCGGCGTCGGCGTCGGCCGTGTTCTCCTTGGGCTCGAGCATCTCCCACTTGGAGTGGCCCTCGATGGCGCGCTTCAGGGACTCGTAGTGGCCCTGGTCCCAGCCGCCGTCGGTGATGGTGCCGCTCATAATCATGGCGACCTTGTAGCTGCTCTTCTCCTCGCCGGAGCCTGAGGTAGACGCGGAGTCAGAGGAGCCCGAGCCACCGCAGCCGGCGAGGGCAACGGTCATGGCAGAGGCAGCACCCAGACCAAGAGCCTGACGCCTGTTCAGCATGAAACGGGACTTGGTATTGCTCATTACAATCAACCCTTCCCACTCTGTGCGGGGGCGCTCAGGGGTTGCGCCCCCTCTTGCTTTACAAACACCATACCTACTCTTATACCCAGCTGAAGGGCAGCTGGAACCCATTTCGTCCACACGTTACGCTGGCGGTCCGTTTTGGGCCGCCAGCGAACGCCTGAATATGACTAGCGAGACTCGCGGAAGTACGGCTGGCCGTTAGCCTTGGGGCCAGCGTGCTTGGAGCCAAAGAACAGCAGGGCGATGATCGTGAAGATGTACGGGATCATCTTGAAGAACATAACCGGCGCGGCCTGGAACTGGGCCTGCAGGGCAACGTTGAGGCCATCAAAGAAGCCAAAGAGCAGGCTGGCGAGCATGACGCCCACGGCGCTCCAGCGGCCGAAGATGACGGTTGCCAGGGCGATGAAGCCACGGCCCATCACGATGCCGTCGGTGTAGATCGGGGTGTAGCACAGCGTCAGGAAGGCGCCACCGGCGGCGGCCAGCGCACCGCAGAGGATGCAGGCGATGTACTTGACGCGCACGACGTTGATGCCGAGGGTCTCGGCGGCCTGGGGGTTCTCGCCCACGGAGCGGAACGAGAGGCCGGAGCGGCAGCGCTTGAAGAAGAACGAGACGACCGGGACGAGCAGGAACGCGAGGTACGCGAGGGCCGTCTGGTTAAAGAGGCCGTTGCCGACCACCGGGATGTCGGACAGGCCCGGGATGGCCAGGCTCGCCATCTGGGAGCCAGTGGCGTTGGCCGAGTTGGCGCCCACGAAGAGGTTGTAGCCAAAGAGGGCAACGGCCGGCGCCAGGATGTTGATGGCCATGCTCGTGACCGTCTGGTCGGAGCAGAGCGTGATCGTGCAGAAGGCGTAGATCAGGTTGACCACGACGCCGGCGAGCATGCCAACGAGCAGGCCGAGCCAGAGGTTGCCGGTAACCTTGCCCACGGCGAAGGCGACGAACGCGCCCACGGCCATGATGCCCTCGAGGCCGATGTTGACCAGACCGGCTCGCTCGGAGAAGACCTCGCCGAGCGCGGCGAACAGGATGGGCACGGCGCCCATCGCCATTGCCTTGACGATGGTAGGAAGCGCAACCATGAAGTCCATTACGCGTTCACCTCAGCTTTCTTGTTCTTGGAGCCCAGGTTGGAGAGGAACGTCTTGACCTTGGGCAGCTTCACCATGGCCATGCCGGCGATGGCGAAGATGATGATGAGACCGCGGACGATGTCGACGATGGCCGTCGGGACGCCAATGACGGACTGCATCATCGTGCCGCCGGTGGACAGGATGCCGAACAGCAGGGCCACGACGATGGCCGCAATCGGGTTGAGCTGGGCGATCAGTGCAATGGCGACGCCGTCGAAGCCAAAGCCGGAGCCAAAGCCGTCGGCCAGGCGGAACGGGGTCTTGCCGAGCAGCTCGACGGCACCGCCCATGCCGGCAATGGCACCGGAGATGACGAAGGCGAGCAGCACGAGGGCGCGCACGGGGAAGCCGTTGACCTTGGAGGCGGTCGGGCTCATACCCACGGCGCGGATCTTGAAGCCGAAGGACGTGCGGAAGATCACGTACCACAGGAAGATGCCGAGCAGAATGGCGATGATGACGCCCACGTGGGCGCTGCCGACGTCGATGAGGTGCGTTGACTTGGGCATGGCGAGCGTCTTGGGCAGGCCCTGGTCGGAGAAGACGTTCTTGAAGATGTACTCCATAAAGTACATGGCGACGTAGTTGAGCATGATCGTGGTGATCAGCTCGTTGAGGCCACGCGTGATCTTCATGATGCCGGGGATGAGCGCCCAGATGCCGCCCACGACGATACCGGCGATGATGCCGAGCAGAAGGCCCATGGGACCGGTGAGGTTGAGGCCCAGCACGACGGTCGCGGTGGCACAGCCGCCCATGATGAACTGGCCCTCGCCGCCCAGGTTGAACACGCCGCACTTATAGGCGAAGACGGCGGCGAGGCCGGTGAAGATGAGCGGGCACGCGCGCTCGAGCGTCTTGCCAATCTTGCCGGCGTCGCCCAGCGAACCCTGGAGCATCGCGCCGTAGCCCTGGATGGGGTTCTTGCCCAGGCACGCGATGATGATGGCGCCCACGAGGAGCGCGAGAATCACCGAGATGATCGGGGTCAGGACCGCGAGCCTCTTCTCGCGCTGCTGCTCGGAGTACATACCTCCGCACCCCTTGGCCTTAGACTCCTTGTTGCCCTCGGAGACCTGCTTAGTGTTGTCTGCCACTGTTCCTCCCCTCCTACTTTCCTGCCATGGCGAGCGAAATCTCCTTGATGGGAGGGTTCGCGCCGGAATAGGTTCCCATGATCTGGCCCTCGAACAGAACGGTGATCCTGTCGGAGAGCTTCAGCACCTCGTCGAAGTCGGCCGAGATGAGCAGCACCGCGCAACCCGCATCGCGCTGGGCGATGATCTGGTTGTGGATGAACTCGGTGGCGCCGATGTCGAGGCCACGGGTGGGATAGACGGCCACGAGCAGCTTGGGGTGCGAGTCGAGCTCGCGGGCCAGAATGACCTTCTGCTGGTTGCCGCCAGAGAGGGAACGGGCCGTCTGATGCACGGAGGTGCAGCGGATGTCGTTCTCGTCCTTGAGCTCGTTGGCATACTTCTCGATGGCGTCCATCTTGAGCCAGGCGCCGTGACCAATGGAGAATCGGTCGGAGGTGGTCTGTTTGAGCACGAGGTTCTCGGCGATGGTCATGTCGCCGACGAGGCCCATCTTGTTGCGGTCCTCGGGGATGTTGCCCAGGCCCGTGTCGATGAAGGCCGCTGGGCTGAAGACGGCGATCTTGGCGCCGTCGGGGCCGACGACCTCGCCGCCCTCGGGCTTGAGCATGCCCGTGACGAGGGCCGCGAGCTCGGACTGGCCGTTGCCGTCGATGCCTGCCACGCCCAGGACCTCGCCCTTGTGGATGGCGAGCGAGACGTCCTTGAGGCCGCCATGCTTAACCTCGGGGTGATAGGAGACGCCCTTGAGCTCGAAGGCCGTCTCGGACGCGTCCTCGACCTTCTTGTAGGTGTTCTCCTGGAACTTCTGGCCGATCATGAGGTCGGCAAGCTCCTGCTCGGTGGTGTCTGCTACACGCAGGGTCTCGATCATCTCGCCGCGGCGCAGGACCGTGACGCGGTCGGAGATGCGCATGACCTCGCGCATCTTGTGAGAAATGAAGATGATGGACTTACCCTCGGAGGTGAGCGAGTGCATGATGTCGAACAGGCCCTCGACCTCGAGGTCGGTCAGCACTGCAGTGGGCTCGTCGAGAATGACGAGGTCGGCGCCGCGGAACAGCACCTTCATGATCTCGACACGCTGCTGCATGCCAATCGACATGTCGCCGACCTTCTCGTCGAGGTCAATCTCCATGCCGTAGCGGTCCATGAGCTCCTCGACCGTCTTGCGGTCCTCGGCGATCTGGAGCAGCGGGCTGTTGTGACGCTTGTCGCCCAAGATGATGTTCTCGAGGCCTGTCATGTCTTCGATGAGCATGAAGTGCTGGTGGACCATGCCGATGCCGTGCTCGACGGCGATGCCGGGGCTGGAGATGTTCACCTCCTGGCCTCGCATGTAAATCTTGCCCTCTGTTGGCGTGTACAGGCCAATGAGGACGTTCATGAGCGTGGACTTGCCAGCGCCGTTCTCGCCCAAGAGCGTGTGGACCTCACCCTGCTCGATTTCGAGGCTCACGTTCTTGTTGGCGTAAAACGAGCCAAAGCGCTTGCTGACGTTTTCCATCCTCAGCAATTCGGCCATAGATACCACCTTTCGATGTTCCCCGCCTTCGCCGCCTGTGCGGCGTCCTCCCCTACTCACACGTCTGCAAGCGGGCTTGATGGCTTGCCTCTGCAGACGTGATCAGACAAAAACCCACGGACTGGGGTCTCCCCCGTGCGCCCCGAGTAGCCTCTTGGCGCCATAGATTGGCAACAGAGTAACCCGCAGCTCATGTCGATGCGGTTAACTATCTGGTGAGAAAAAGTTACTACTAAATTGCAGGTAGGCTTACATTCTTTAAGTTTTCGCCGCTTAACCGGCCAGTTTTGCCCGGCAGACGGTTGACTAATTATCGCTATCATTTTTGGAAATAACGTCTAGCTCGCGCGCTTTCAAAACGGTTAAATTACTCTCGGACAATAATTAAGTATTGTTACATGCCAATCTGTTTGGCTCCGGACGCCCCGCGCACGGCCGAGAAATGCCGCGAAGGACCTTAAGCTATCTGACATATATAAGCTTGCCGAGATGGCCGGGAGCGAATCTCGATCCATCCAGGCCCGGCAACAAAAAAGCCCGGACGACGCGAGGTCGCCCGGGCGGGGAAGCAGTCTAGGGCACGCGACCGCTAGTCGCGGCCGAGCCTGTGGCTGTAGTACGTGTCCGCCATGGGCAGGTCGGGGCGCAGCTTGCCGTCGAACGTGTGGTAGGCGTTCTGCACAGCGGGCGCGGCGGGAATCGTGGCGATCTCGCCGATGCCCTTGCCGCCGTAGGCCACCGGCAACTGCTCGTCCTTCTCGACGTAGATCGCGTGGATCTGCGGGATGTCGGTCGAGCGCAGAAGGCCAAGGGTGCCGTACTTGACCTGCGGCACGCAGTCCTTGAGCGGCCACTGCTCGGTGAGCGCGTAGCCCATGCCCATAAGCACGCCGCCCTCGATCTGGCCCTGGATGGCGATCGGGTTGATGACGCGGCCCGCGTCGTGAGCGGCGTAGACCTCGGAGACCTTGCCCTCGTCGTCGAGGACCACCAGGTGCGTGGCAAAGCCGTAGCAGATGTGGCTCTTGGGGTTGGGCACGTCGGCACCGAGCTTGTCGGTGGGCTCGAGGTACTCGTAGTAGAAGTGACGGCCCTCGAGCTTCTCGAGCGCGGCGGCGGGGTCGGCCGGGTGAGCGGCGTGGCCGGGCGTCAGCTGCTCGGCGGGCACC
>NZ_CEVYAT010000056.1:0-9427 GCF_982402205.1 Parolsenella sp.
CTCTCGGAAGACCTCGTCAAAGCCGTCCCAGCTGGGCTTCTTGAGTGTCTCCAGGCTGGTGAGCTGGCTCTCGACCTCGTTAATCTGCGCCTCGATCCAGCCGTTAAGCGCGTCTATGCGCGGACGCGTCTCCCGCTCGGGCTCATTGACCTTCTCGTGCAGGAGCTCGTCTACGAGCGGGGAAATGGCAGCATCGAGCTTAGCCGCTGCGAGCTCGTCAAAGCGCATGGGCGCTGGTGTTCGCTCGTCGAGGATCCAGCGGGCGGCAAGCAGTGGACGGATCGCGTAGAAGTACTTCTTGGTCTTGACCGTCTCGCCCAACAGAAAGGCCTCGTAGTTTCGCGTGGCCATGCGTAGGTAGTGGTAGACGCACGGCTTTGGCTGAAAGGCCGTGCTCGCGAGTTCGCGCACCTGGGAGAATGCCGGCAGCTCGTGGTAGACGATGGGCGAGGCCAGCCATTCGAAGACGGTGGGATTCGACCCGCGCATGAGGCGCAGGAGCTTGCCTAGGTCCCAGCCGTTGATATCGAGGGCGTCGTCGAGCCTCCACTCGATGACGTCGCGCTGCCTCTCGAGGCCAAGGTAGCAGGCGAGACTGCGCGTGTAGACGAAGCGCGCGTCGCAGTCGCTATCCGGCGAGGCAAAGCCCCAGGCCCGGCTGCCCGACTCGCAGGCAAAGAGAACGGAGACGTTGCGTTCCAGCTCGAGGGCGTCGAGCTCGCGATTGATAGTGGCGTGCATCTAGTCATCCTCCACGTGCGGATAGTGGTCGTATGCCCACTGCCTGTCTACGTAGTAGCCCTGGTCGTTTGCGTAGGGGCTGTTTGCAAGGTCGCTCGCGAGCAGATCGTATGCCTCGTCTGGCAGGCTCGTGGTAAAACTCGCATCCAGCCCCTCAAAGGTAATGCGAAAGACGATCGTAAGCTTGCCTTTCTCCGCGTCGTAGCCAAACTGCAGGAACCTCACGGAGTACTCGCTGTCAGGGCTTCCGATGCCCGTGTCCATGACCTGCCCGGCAACCCCAAGCTTGAGCAGCTCGACAACGCGATCATCGTATCCACAGGCAAAGATGACCGCCTTCTCCCGCAGCTCCTCTCGCGTGGTCACGATGCGCATGGGGCCGCTGCCCGGCTCGCCAATGCCATGGACGTGCGCGAGACCGTCAAACATTTCCTCGGCCTTCTTGCGCATCGCCTCGTCTGCCACGAGGTAGATGCAGGCGTTGTTAGCCGGGTTGAGGTAGAGCGTGGGATGGGCGAGGTGCGCCTTGTAACCGCAGGTGGGACAAGTAAATTCGCAGTACGAGCCATCATCGATCATACGCGCCAGCTTGGGGTCGTTGCGTACGTTAATCTTGGTCCATGCGTCCATGTGAAGCGGAGACCCGCAGCTGGGGCAGGCAAAGTCAACAGGGTCCTGCTCGGAGGCTCCCCAGGCATCGTGCCGCTCGTAGTCTGGCATGATACGAAAGATTGGCTGACGCTTACCGGAAAGCGGGTCGCCCTCGACCTCGCCAAAGTCGACGAGGAAGTTGCCCCAGGTGACATCGACGTCGAACTCGCCAGCGAGGGCGCGGGCGGCCATGCCAAGAGGGTCGCGGATGATTTTCCAGTGATCGGCATCGCAGGGATAGATGAAGGCTAAGATCTCTGAGTCGTCAATGACGCCCTGGTAGACGGGGTTGTCTGGCGAGGTGGGCCAGTAATAGCAGCGACCGGGCGTGAGCGTGCGCTCCTTGTTCGAGAGGGCGGGGCCAACGTAGCGCACGACCGACCACAGCTCCTTGGTGTTGGCGCGCTGCATGGCGCGGGAGACGTCGACGATGAGGTCGCTGAGCTCGGGGTCGCTCTCCTCGTAGTGCTCGGCCAATGAGCTGAGGTTGTTGAAGTAGTTTGCGTAGGCCTTGTAACCAAAGGGGAGGATGTGGGTCGCGTCTGCCTCGTTAGTGGTCTGATCGCGTTCCACTATGACGTCGATGAGTATCTCGAGATCTTGCGGCAGGGTGATGGTCTCGCCGCCATGAATGCGCAGGCCGGGGAGAAGGCCGAGCTTGGCATGCTCTGCGGGGATGTAGGGCGAGGCGGTTTGGCGAGCGGGGTTGTGCTGGCTGAGGGCCTCCTCAATGACGCCACGACGCAGCGGGCCCTCCGGGAGCTTCTCGAGAAGGCCGGGCGTGAGCTCGCGGTCGCGGATGAACCAGTTGGTATCCATCCAGAGGAAGAGAAGTGGGTCGTCGGAGACGTGACCGACGGTGCGTACGACATCGAGGCCCATGAAGGCGCAGGGGCTGTTGCCAGTGGGGAGGAAGTCGGCGTTGCACTCGATTCCCTCGAGGAAGTAACCCTCGTGCTCGGTCTCCACGGGCTCGACGGCGCCCGTGAGGAACATGAGCCTGCCGTCGACGAGCTCGACGACGTCTTCGGTGCTATAAGTGGCCGCTTGGCGGCGCGCGAGCTCGTTGGCCGGAAGGTCTGCGTACTCGCCGTTCGTGTAGCGCCAATAGCCGCTGGGGAATTCGCTTGCCATACCATGCTCCCTTCGAGGTCTGCCTTTGGCGCTATGGTAAGGGTCCTTGCGGACATTAAACGGCCGCCTCGCGGTCGCTGGCCTGATTGCGCAGCCTGGCGAGCTCCTCGTTTGCCTTCTCGAGCTCGCTCTTGCTCGCGCTCTCCAGCTCGTCGAGCCTGGCGGCCTTCTCCTTGAGCTGGTCGTAGTCGGCGAACTGCTCGGCGGCCTTCCTCTCGGCGCGCTCGATGCGCTCCCTGATGACGGCGTCCAGCTGCACCTGCGTCTCGATTGGCGTGAACGGCATTGGTTCCCCCCCCTTCTTCTTCCTCCCGCTCGGGAGTGTTCGGTCGCGCTTGCCCGGCGCGCTCGGTGCCGTGCCGCGACTTGCCGCGCGCGGCTTGCGTGCGTATGAAAAAGGCCCCTCGCGGGGCCGTTTTTCGCAACGAATTGACGAAAATTTGGACTAGATCACTTTTTGAGGGCCTCCACTGCGGCCTCGAGCACCGCGATGACGAGGACGAGCGCGACCACGAGGGCGAACGGCCCCCACAGCGGCAGCAGCACCGCCCACCACGGCCAGTCGATTAGGCCCGCGAGGCGCAGGCCGATGAGGAGCACGGCCAACGCGCCCATGAGGATGATGCCGCCATGTTGGCTGCTCAATATGAAATCACCTGTTTGTATCCCTCGATGGATGCTTTGATGCCAGGGTAGCGGGTTCTGCAGCTCGGGCAATGCCCGCTGCCACGCTCGCGCTCTAGAATCACGATGACGCGCTTCTGCTGACAGCACAGCGGGCACACGGGCCCAACCTTGCGCCCATCGTCCTCAAGAACGTAGTAGGCGCCGCCGTAGGATTCCATGCGCTTCATTGCGGCGAGCCTCTTCTTGAGCTTCTTCACCTTGTGCTTCAGCTTGTAGTTCTTCTCCTGGAGCTCTGAGACGGAGTCGAGCGCGGCCGCGAGCTTTATGCGGTCGTCTACCGAGGCAACCGTCTTCACGACCTCGCGTGCGTCCGAGACCATCGAGAGGATGTCAGCCACGCTCGAGCCTCGCCCTCTCCTCGTCGATGCGGCGTTCCAGCCACTCTTGCTCGCGCTGTAGGTCGTTGCGCTCAAGTTCCAGCTTTGCCTTGGCAGCCTTGGCTTCTGCTTCAATGACGGCAACGACAAGCGAGTCTCGGGAATCCGCCATGCTAATCCTCGATGCCCGCTGCGTCTATCGCCGACTCAATGTCTTCGTTTGTGACGTTGAGGTATCCCTTTTCGGAACGAAGCGCGTCGGCAATCTTGAGCTCTTCGTAGTAGAGCTTGCTTTCGCGTTCGCTAAGACGGGAGATAAGAAGATCGTTGGCGTAGAAGTACTCGTCGTTTCCGAGGTCCATATCACGTAGCTTGGACTTGATTGAACTGTAGCCGCTCAACTTGCACCCCAAACTGCATCGAGATGGCCTCGAAAATCTCCGTCTCGCGCTTTCCCGCACTAGCCCTCACGTTGTAGAAGTCAGCAAGGCTGTCGTCCAGGCTTTCGGCCTCCGATTTGCCGAGGCTTGCAAAGCCAGGTCTATTAACCTTGAACTTGATTATAGATCCATCGTGACAGGCAATTATGCCGAGGCTTGCACCGCTCCTCTCGAGCGAGGCGTAGTCGGCTACGGACGGCATGCCGCTGAGCGGATGATTGTGGAGAATTGCAACCTCGTGCCGTGACCCCTTGACCGACTCCAGGGCTTCCAGCATCTCAGGTGTGAAGTCGGCGCCCAGCCGCTTCTTGCTGTCGGTGACGGAAGCAATCTTCTTGCCGGCTGTGAGGTCATAGGCGTACACACTCTCGCGCGGCATGCCACTCTTGACCTTGAGGGTGTGGTGGATGTCCTTCCAGACACTCTCACCGAGCCCCTCTCCGAACAGCCCACTTACGGCCTCGCGGTACGGCTTCGACTCGACGGCAGCGAGGTTGGAGGCCATCCTCTCGGACTCCTCGAGCCACAGGGCGCGCGCATCGTCGACGCTCTCCGCAACGCCGGACGAGAGCAGCTGCTTAGTGCGGACCTTCCCGTATTCCGTCAGGCTCTCGTCGGCGTCTATCTGCTCGTAGGCCTTCCAGCGGGCGTACCACTCCGTGGGGTCGTAGCCCTCGACGTCGGCGTCGGTGCTCGCCACGATGCGGCACTTGCAGCGGTTGTGGAAGTGGTCGAACTTGCCCGCCGTCTCCTCGGCCCAGTAGACGAAGCCGCGGCTGGCGAGCATCGCGCAGAAGGTGCACGTCTCGCCGCCGCGCGGGATGCGGGCGAAGCGCACGCCGTGCACGCCCGCCCTCCTCATCCTCTCGCCGTACCTGCGGCGGTCGCGCTTGGCGTTGGCCATGGTGGTGAGGTTCGCGGTGCGCCGCACGCTCGTGTCGAGGTATGAGCACAGCTCGGAGACGAAGCCCTCGTAGTCGCCCGCGACGAGCTTCTGGGCCTTGTAGCGCACGACGCGCTCGGCCTTCGCACGGTCAGCGGCGCCCTCCACGAGCGCGGAGCGGATGTTGGCGTCGGCCGCCTGCTCCTCGTAGAAGTCCGCGGCCACGCCCGCGCACGACTCGCCGTAGGTGCCGCAGGCGTCGGCGAGCACGCCGATGGCGTAGTCGCGCATGTCGGCCACCGAGTAGCCGGGGTGGGCCTCGGCCCACGCCCCAAGCATGCGGCGCACGTAGTTCTGGCCGCTCTCCGACAGGCCGTCGATGAGCATGTCGTAGGCGTCGAGCTCGTCGGCGCTAAGCATCGCCGCCGCCCATCACCTGCCGCACCGTCTCGCGCCCCTGGGAGCGGGCGCGGTCGGAGCGCAGGCGCTGTATCTGGTCGTCGGTGAAGCCGTACTCCTCGAGCGCCACGTCGCTCTCGCCCAGCCACGGCATGGCCCCGATCATCTTTGTGATGGCGTCGGCCTGGGAGACGATGGAGGGCATGGCGGGGTTGCGGAACTTTGGCTGGATGGACAGGCCGCGCGCCGCCTCGGTGGCGAAGTCGGTGTCGTTGGCCGCGGCGAGCGCCATGGTGGCGACGTTCACCAGCGCCTCGCCGTTGTCGGCGTTGAGGTTCTGCGCGTCGATGACCAGCGGCTCCTTGGCCGCGTAGATGGCCTCGGCGCTGCTCGGGTTGTCCGACACCACGCCCAGCTCGCTGATGGGCACGTCCGTCTCGCCCGAGAAGCGGGCGGCGAGTTTAATGTCAGATACTTGCCTTATCCTCTTGTCAAAGGCAGGCCAGAAGGACCTGCCAAGGCCAAAGAGAGGCAATCATGAAGGCTCACAACATCTCGCGCAGGTCGTTTCTGGCTGTTACGGGCTCGCTCGTCCTGGGAGGGCTTGCTGGCTGCGGCAACAGCCAGGGCGGCGGTGCGGCGAACTCTACTCCTGCTGCCGAGACGGTGGATACTAAGGAAGAGCCGGTTCCTGTCGAGATCAAGGATTCTGGTTACTATGTCACTGAGTACGGCTACATAATGTACGGAATCGTCTGGAAGAACCCCAACGATTTGTATTCCATCGAGTACCCAACGCTTTCGATTACGGGTAAGGACGCAAGCGGAAAGATCCTATTTAACGACACCCAGGTGATGAGATCTCTTATGCCGGGCGAGGAACAGCGCTTTGGTTGCCAAGCTGGGACGGAAACCGCGCCTGCCAGTGTTGAGTTTTCCGTTACTGATTCTAGGTCGAATTACGTTAGAACGAACGACAAGGCAACCGAGTACTTTTCGATTGCTAACGCTAATGAAGTTCCGGGTGACTATGAGACATCGTTCACGGGTGAGCTCACGACCCTCGCTGACCTTGGTGACTCGAGCCAGGCATGGGTTAGCGTGATTCTGCGTGATGGCGACGGCAAGATTGTTTACGGATCGAATTCCTTTGCCGATGTTCCTGCGAAGGGCCAGACGTTACCCTTCGAGGTCTCTGCTATGAGCTCGCTTCCAGAGCATGCTTCGTATGAGCTCTTTGCCATTCCTTGGTTCTGGGGGTGGGATTTGCCGATGAACGGGCTTTAGCCATTGATCGACAATCAAAGACGAGCACGAGCATTATTATGGGGCCAGGCCACTTCTTTGCGAGGACTCCGGCTCCGTTTGCAATTAGAGGTCAGTCCTGATTAGGTGACCCCTTGCTCGTATTCTTTGAGTCCGTGCGTTGTCTTGCATTGGCGGACGTCTCTCTTATTCGTTCCGCTCGACTCGCGACGTCTCAGAATCAGGTTGACGACACGAGGTGGCGCCAATGACATTCACGGTTGATGAGGTAAGCGAGGAACTTGAGGCGCTGTCTCCCGCCCAAACCGGGGACGAGGCCATCGCGGCAATCCGGGAGACGTGCGCAAAGTACGAGCTTGTTCGCTTCGCTGCGCTGCGCTCTTCGGGTCCTTCTCGCGCAACGGGCAGACCGACAAGTCGGACGTAGACGTGCTTGCCAAGCTTGCGCCCGGCGTGAGGCTTGCTGATTTCTGCGACTTGGGCTACGAGCTCGTGCGCGTGCTTGGCCGTAACGTCGACCTCGTTTCCTTGATGCGCGGGGCCTCGCGGACGTTCTTCGAGTCCGTTGGACGCGACGGGATTATCGTCTATGGGGATGTTGAAGGCGCCAACGTCAAGGTCGTCACCAACGACGATTTCGTGGCTCATTCGGTCAAATTCATGGAAGAATATGATGACGCCTTTAGGGCACTGGCGAACATCGACTGATTGGATCTGTCATGAGCGTGCTGTTTATCGAATATCCCAAGTGCTCCACCTGCAAGAAGGCCAAGAAGTGGCTTGACGATCACGACGTTGACTACATCGACCGCGACATCGTGCTCGACAACCCCACGGCTGGCGAGCTCGCCAGCTTCCATGCTCGTTCGGGCCTGCCCGTGCGCCGCTTCTTCAACTCATCTGGCATGAAGTATCGCGAGCTTGGCCTTAAGGCTCGCCTCGACGCCGGCGTGTCCGACGCTGAGTGCTTCGACCTACTTGCCACCGATGGCATGCTGGTGAAGCGTCCGCTGCTTGTAGGCGATGACTTTGCCATCCCCGGGTTTAATGAGGCCGTCTGGACCAAGGCACTGCTGGGGGAGTAGGCTCGCCCGCGCGTTGGGACGCTCGTTAGATGCTTTGCTTTGTGAGGGCGTCGGGATTATCCCGGCGCCCTCTCTTTGTCTTGAATGTGACGGTGTCGCTGGGCGTGACCGTCAGGCCGGGTGCATCGCTACTGGGGTACGGTCGCCTGGCCGGACGCGCCGCTGCTTGAACAAATCCCAGATACTGAACGTGGCCTTGCCGCGCGTCCTTGTTGCAATCGACTTCTTGATGCTGGGCTTGCGCATGCCAAACTTCACTGGCGTCTCCTTTGGGCTGACCGCTTCTGTCAATGTAAGCGGTTTCTGGTGCAGTGGCCTGCTGTTTAGGGGATAGATTTGAGCTCGGAAGCGTCCCCATGAGGCCTCTTGATGTCCGTTGAATTGCAGTTCTGGTGTCTGCTTGGGCGATTTGTGGTCCGGCTGAGCCAGATTCCCTATCCGTTATTTTGATCAGCTGCACCGGAAAACGGTTTCACTGACAATTATGGAAGGACAAACTTTCTGGGCGCGCCAAATGGCGGCGTGTACGTGTCCTCCAAGCTCCCGACCGTTGCCATTCTGTCAGTGAAACCGGTTACATGTGCGGTACGTCGATATTTAGGGATAGGAAAGTGAGCTATTTGGGTGCACGCTTGACCCCTTGAGCGTTGCGCGGCAACGCAAGTCGGTCGCCGTGAGCTCCTGAGTCTATCCTTTAATTTGCGCCATCGCACGTGTAACCGGTTTCACTGACATTTTTGGAAGTGCGAAGTTTCTTGCTAGCAAGAGAGCGCGTTTTTGCAGCCAGCGAGGATGCGAGGAACGTACTCTGAGCTATCCGTTAAATCAAAATGGAGCCCGTTGTTGGTGCCTGTCGGAACTAAAGCGCCCTAAATGGCCAATCCGGGATATCCTTTGATTTTTCGATTGGTAGCATTGAGCCAATTTCATGCCAGACGGGCGTAGCAAGACTGCCTGTTTGTCCACTAATTAGCGCTCCGCTACGATATTTCCCTCCGCGCTTTTCTACGATGGGGCAACCGTAACCCCTCGGGAAGGAAGAAACATGGCGGATAACAACGCACCTCAGAAGCCCAAGTCGGCAGCCGCAATCGTGGGCCTCGTTCTGGGCATCATTGCCCTGGTGACTTCGTTCTTGCCCTTCATCAACAACCTCTCGTTCGTCCTTGCCGCCATTGGCCTGGTGTTTGCCATCGTGGGACTCGCCGGCGCGCTTCGCGGCAAGAAGGCCGGTAAGGGCATGGCCATTGCGTCGGTGGTCGTGAACGTGCTCGCCGTCGTTATCGTGCTGGGCACCCAGAGCATGTACGCTGCTGCAATCGATGATGCCACCGCCTCTCTGACCTCGAACGATGCCGCCGCAACTCTCGATGCGACCGCTGCTGCTGACAAGTACTCCATCACCGACGAGGCCATGGACGGCGATGCCTACTCGACCAAGATATCGGGCATCCTTACCAACAACACGAACGACCAGCTCAGCTACGTGCAGGTGAGCTACAACCTCTTTGACGCCGACGGCAACCAGATTGGCACCGCGCTCGCCAACACCAACAACCTCGCTGCCGATGGAACGTGGAAATTCGAGGCCACGGGAATGACGGCCGTCGACAAGGTCGCAAACTATAAGCTGGGTGACGTTTCTGGTTTCTAGGCTCTAGGCATTTGGTGGGAGAGGGCATCATGGCGGAACCGTTGACGGAGGAACTGCTCGACGAGCTGCTCGAGGCGTCAAGCATCGATGGCTTCCTCGGGGCGCACGTGCTCGACGCGCCAAACCTGTCGGACTACCTCAACATGTTGCTGGTCAAGAAGCACCTGGCC
>NZ_CEVYAT010000057.1:0-9241 GCF_982402205.1 Parolsenella sp.
GTCGGAGGTCGCGGGTTCGAGCCCCGCATATCCCGCCATTGGATGTCTTGAGGAGCCTGGGAGAAGTCCCGGGCTCCTTTTTGTCTGGCCCGGCGCGATTCGGCCGCACCCCAAGAGCTTTGCGTGAAGTGGACGGCCACGAGCACCGACGCCGTGGTCCAGGCCCTGCAGAGCGGCGAGCTCGACGCGGCCATGCTCTCCGACCAGTTTGCCTACAAGTTTGCCCAGGACGGCACGCTGCGCATCATCCGCTCGCTCACCTACGACGAGGACTTCATGGAGGAGTACTGCTGCGTCGTGGCCTTCAACTCCGACTTCCTCGAGGCCAACCCTGTGACCTGCAAGAAGTTCACGCGCGCCTTCCACAAGGCCGACCTGTGGCTGCAGGACAACAAGGAGGAGGCCGTTGATCTCATGTTCGAGAACAACTGGGCCTCGGGCGACAAGGACATCTGCCTCGACATGGTCAACCACTTCGACTTTGGTCTGACCCAGAAGGACTGCGAGCAGACCCTCATCAACACGATCGAGGACTACAAGAAGTTTGGCGTCATCGACTCCAGCGATGACGAGCAGACCATCCTCAACAAGGTCTGGGCGCCCCTCATCGAGGACTAGCCTCAACCTAAGCCATGAGGCAGCTTTGGCCCCGGCGATGCCGCGCGCGTCGCCGGGGCCCTCTTGTCTGGCGGTGGCTCGCAGTGGCTCCGGGGTGGGTTTCGACGCCGGGCCCTATTTGCCTGTTTAGCGCGCGCATGTGGACGGGCCCCGCCCGTCTGTTTGCGATGCGTCCGCGGTCGGGCCCGTCCCGCGCCGGCGCTCCCTCCCGCGTTCTGTAACAGAGGGCTTACAGGTGCCCTGCAGACGCATTTGCTAGAATCAGCTGACACGGGCGCGGCTATGCCACGCCCCTTGGCAACGTCATTCGAAAGGTCGCGTTTTGGCGCAAGAGGCTCAGGGACAGGTTCGTCTGGCCGTCTTCGACTACGACGGCACCATCATGGACGGCCAATCGGGCCAGCTCTTCGCGGTCTACCTGCTGCGTCACGGCCTCATCTCGACCCGTACGGCCCTGCGCCTGGGCTGGTGGGGCGCCCGCTACAAGATTCACCTGCCCTATCGCCAGGACGAGGCGCGCGAGCTGATCTTCCGCGACATCGGCCGCCTCGACCACGACCACGTCATGCGCATCATGGGCGATTTCTACACCGAGGCACTCGAGCCCCGCACGCGCGCCGACGCCGTGCGCGAGGTTGCCGCCTGCCGCGAGATGGGGCTCACTTGCGTGCTCGTCTCGGCAACGTTCTTCGAGATGGCGCGCGTCGCGGCCCAGAACCTGGGCATCGAGCGCGTCGCGGCCACGCGCATGGAGCTCGACGAGCAGGGCCGCTTCACCGGGGCCGTCGCCGGAGAGGTCGTGGCGGGCGAGGGCAAGGTCCGCGCCGTCACGGCGCTTGCCAACGAGGCCTTTGGCGAGGGTGCTTGGACCATCGAGCGCGCCTATGGCGACCACTTCACCGACGAGTCGCTGCTCGAGCTCGCCGCCGAGCCCGTCGCGGTCGACCCGGGCACCACGCTCGCGCGCATCGCCCGCAAGCGCGGCTGGAAGATAGCGAGCTGGAACTAGCCCATGGCGAGTGCCAAGACTCCCTCGAACTCTGGGCGCCCTGGGGATGCTCGGGCCGGCGAGCCCGTGCGCCTCATGAGCGACGAGCTGCGCGCCCGAATCTACCTGCGTGGTCGCGAGCTCTACCGCGACCTTCCCTGGCGCCACACGCAAGACCCCTACCAGATCTGGGTGTCCGAGGCCATGCTGCAGCAGACGCAGGTGAGCCGCGTCGACGGGCGCTGGCAGAGCTGGCTCGAGCGCTTCCCCAGCGTTGTCGCGCTTGCGCAGGCGAGCTCGGCCGACGTGCTGGACGAGTGGCAGGGCCTGGGTTACAACCGCCGCGCGCTTGCGCTGTGGCGTGCGGCCCAGCAGATGGTCGAGCTGCATGGGGGCGAGGTTCCGCGCGAGGCGCGCGAGCTCGTGGCGCTTCCCGGCATTGGCCCCGCAACAGCGGCGGGCATCCGGGCGTTTGCCTTTGACGCGCCGGGCGTCTATCTCGAGACGAATGTGCGCTCGGTCTTTCTCCACGAGCTCTACCCGGGCGAGGAGGGCGTGCCAGACCGCGCGCTCGTGCCGGCCGTCGAGGCTGCCTGTCCTGCGGCGGTGGCCAACGTTGCGGGCTGCGACGTGCCCATGACCCCGCGCAGCTGGTACTATGCGCTGCTCGACTATGGCGCCTACCTCAAGCAGACGCTGCCCAACCCCTCGCGTCGCTCGAGCGGCCACACACGCCAGTCCAAGTTCGAGGGATCCCACCGTCAGAAGCGCGCTGGGGTCGTGCGCATGCTGCTCGCGGCGCGCACGTCCGAGCCGGGCGGCCTCACGGTGGCGGACGTCTCCCGCGGCCTCACCGAGGTGGAGCTCGCGGCCGGTCGCGAGGCCATCGACGAGGCGCACGCCCGCGTGATTCTCGACGAGCTCGTCTCCGAAGGCTTCTGTCGCAAGGCCGGCAAGCTCTGGCTCGCCTAGCCGTTTCGCGTCGCTTCGCACAGCTACGTTTTAGCGAACGTATGTTCAGACATGTCAGGTTGAGCCGCCGCTTGCTGATTGATTGGCGCTCGCGTGAACGGGCTGCCGCACGCTCGGGTACACAAGGGGTGGAGAGCGCCGCGCCGCGGTGCGCAAGCCACGAGAGAAGCGGGGACATCATGGCAGTTGACTTCAACGATTCGCAGACCAAGAAGAACCTCGAGGCCGCCTTTGCGGGCGAGTCCCAGGCCTCAATGAAGTACGGCTACTACGCCAAGGCCGCCAAGAAGGAGGGCTACGTCCAGATTGGCTCCATCTTCTCGGAGACCGCGGGCAACGAGGCCGAGCACGCCAAGCTGTGGTTCAAGTACCTCCACGGCGGCGAGGTGCCCGACACCCTCACCAACCTTCACGATGCCGCCGCCGGCGAGAACGACGAGTGGACGAGCATGTATCCCGAGTTCGCCAAGGTGGCGCGCGAGGAGGGCTTCGACGAGATCGCGGCCCGCTTCGAGGGCGTCGCGGCCATCGAGAAGACCCACGAGGAGCGCTACAACAAGCTCGCCGCGCGCGTCGAGGCCGGCGAGGTCTTTAGCCGCGAGGGCGTGAAGGTCTGGAAGTGCTCCAACTGCGGCCACCTGCACGTTGGCGAGTCCGCGCCAAAGGTCTGCCCGGTCTGCGCGCACCCGCAGGCCTACTTCGAGCAGCAGGCGGTCAACTACTAGCTGGGACGGTAAAGGTGAGCATGGGCAAGAACGTCGAGACTAACTCGTTGCTCGTGCGCGCCAAGGTGGAGGAGTGGGGCGGCGAGTTCACGGGCTTCCAGACCGTGCGCGACCGCCCCGTGGCCATCAAGCTCGCCCTGCGCCAAGCCTGAGAGGTCGCCGACGCCGTGGTGCTCAACGCCGGCTCGTCCAAGGGCTCCGCCGACTGGACGGGCGAGGTGCTCGACGAGGTTGCGCACGTCATCTGCCACCAGACCAACCGTGGCCCCGGCGCGACGCGCCCCGCCGTTGGCGACCTCATCGACGTGGAGCTGCGCGGGCGGCTCTAGCTTGCCTGCAACCGATTGGGTGATTCCTGCCCGCTCTTGCTGGCTTCTCGGGCGCGATGCCCCGCCCGGGGCCGTGCCAGGCCCGGCCGGCGTGACCGTTCTTCTCCCTTGGCGTCCGCGCCGCCGATTAATTATTTTGAGCGTTTCGCGCGCAGGCCATGCGCCATCAATCCCACCAAACGGGTGGGAAATTTCTTGCGCACGTCAAGACCCCAATGCGATGGAAGTAAGACAAACCGAGAATCCGCGTGGCCGCGTCCTCGTAGGGCGCGGCCACTTTATGTCAAGGCAATCAATTGTTGTATGGTCATATAACGGCAGCTTGTTGGGCGTTTTGAAAAAATGGCAAAGCGTCTTTACGCAAAGAAATTACCCGTTTACCGAACCATTGCGCCACCGCGCTATGTTGGTTGGGGATGTGGGGATAGAGTGGAGAAGACCCTGAGGGCGCGCCGCGCCAAGAGGGCCGGCGCCCAGGGGAGGGGAGTCACACATGAACCAGACCAGGCCCGTCGTCGCGAAGAGCGGCGACGCGCTCGACATTACCAACGACGACCTGTATCTCATGGCCAACGGTACGTGGTACCGCAGCTATGACAAGATGGGCGCGCATCCCGCCACGCTAGACGGCGTGGAAGGCTACCGCTTTGCCGTCTGGGCCCCGGACGTGCGCAGCGTGCGCGTCGTGGGAGACTTCAACGGCTGGGACACCCAGGCAAATCCGCTTGCGCCCACGCCAAGCGGCGGCGTGTGGTGCGGCTTCGTGCCCGGTGTCGGCGGCGGCGAGCTCTACAAGTACGTGATCGAGACCAACGCGGGCGAGCTGCTCTACAAGGCGGATCCCTACGCGTTCGCCTCCGAGCTTGTCCCTGGCACCGCCTCGCGCACCGCGGCCGAACCCAGCTACCAATGGGGAGACGCCGCCTGGCTCGAGAGGCGCTCCACGCACGACCACATGCACGAGCCCCTCAACATCTACGAGGTGCACCTGGGCTCTTGGAAGCGCCATGGCGATGAGCCGCAAGGACAGCCGCGCCCGGACGGCACCTGGCCCGGCCCCATGGACGAGTTCCCCGCCCAGCGCGGCCGCTACTACTCCTATGACGACCTCGCCAGCGAGCTCGTGCCCTACGTCAAGAAGATGGGCTACAGCCACGTCGAGCTGCTCCCCGTGATGGAGCACCCCTTCGACGGCTCGTGGGGCTACCAGGTCACGGGCTACTTTGCCCCTACCGCCCGCTTTGGCGAGCCGGAAGGGCTCATGCGCCTCGTTGACGCCTTCCACCGCGAGGGCATCGGCGTGATTCTCGACTGGGTCCCCGGCGGCTTCTGCGCCGACGCCCAGGGCCTCGCCATGTTCAACGGCTCGATGCTCTACGAGCGCGAGATTCACCCCAACTGGGGCACCCACAAGTTCGACTTCGCCCGCGGCGAGGTCCGCAGCTTCCTGGTCTCCAACGTCCTGTACTGGCTCGAGCGCTTCCACGCAGACGGCATCCGCATGGACGGCGTGTCGAGCATGCTCTACCTCAACTTTGGCATCGACAACCCGGCCGAGAAGCGCTTCAACTCCAAGGGCACCGAGGAGGACCTCGACGCCTCCGCCTTCATCCGCCAGGTCAACGCCACGGTGGGCGAATACCACCCCGACGTCATGATGATGGCCGAGGAGTCGACCGCCTGGCCGCTCGTGACCTACCCGCCGGCCGACGGCGGCCTGGGCTTCCACTACAAGTGGGACATGGGCTGGATGAACGACACCCTGCACTACCTGCAGACCGACTTCCCGTGGCGCCCCGGCAACCACGGCCTCATCACCTTCTCGATGATGTACGCCTTCAACGAGAACTTCATCCTGCCACTCTCGCACGACGAGGTCGTCCACGGCAAGTGCTCTCTGATCACCCGCCAGCCGGGCGACCAGTGGCGCCAGTTCGCGGGCCTGCGCACGCTCGCGCTCTACCAGATGACGCACCCCGGCGCCAAGCTCAACTTCATGGGCAACGAGATCGGCCAGTACATCGAGTGGCGCTACTACGAGTCGATCCAGTGGTTCCTCGCCAAGGACTTCGAGGCCCACGCCAAGCACCAGCACTTCGTCGAGGCACTCAACAACTTCTACCTCGAGCAGCCGGCGCTGTGGCGCGAGGCCTACGAGTGGGACGGCTTCGAGTGGCTCTCCGCCGATGACTCCAAGCACTCCATCGTCTCGTTCGTGCGTCGCGGCAAGGGCGAAGACGAGCAGCTCGTCGTGGTGCTCAACTTCGACGTCAACTTCCGCCCCAGCTGGCGCGCTCCCGTGCCCGTCGAGGGCGACTACGTGGAGCTGTTCAACTCCGACGCCACCGAGTTCGGCGGTTCGGGCCAGCTCAACGCCGGCACCATCTCGAGTCGCCCGGAGGACTGCGACGGCCGCGACAACTCCGTCATCATCAACGTCCCGCCGCTGGGCGGCACCATCCTCAAGCGAGTGGGCCCCTCCAGCTACGTGGCGCCCGCGCAGATCGCCGAGGAGGAGCAGCCCGAGCCCAAGCCGGCCAGGAAGGCCGCCAAGGCCGCGACGGGCGCTCCCAAGGCCGCCCGCAAGCCGCGCAAGCTGCCTGCCAAGAAGGGCGCCAAGAAGAAGTCACCCAAGCGCGCCAGGGGGAAGGCCTAGGCCTTGAGTGCGCGCAAGAGATAGCGGCGCGCAAGCGCCGCACGACCGCAAGGAGACTGCATGATCGACCACATCTTCGAGAACTCAGAGGCCTTCGCCGGCGAGTATCGCGCCGAGCTCGAGGCTCTCGTGGGCAAGGACTTCAAGGACTGCACCACGCAGGAGCAGTACCAGGCCCTCGCCCGCCTCATCGCCCGCAAGGCCAACCGCGAGTTCGCGACCTCTGACTCCGAGAACAAGAAGAGCGACAAGAAGAAGGTCTACTACTTCTGCCTCGAGTTCCTGCTCGGGCCGCTGCTCGACAACTACCTGCTCAACTATGGCGTTCGCGACATCGTGAAGCAGGGCTTGGCCGAGATGGACATCGACCTCGAGGAGCTCATCGCCCAGGAGGGCGACCCGGGCCTGGGCAACGGCGGTCTGGGCCGCCTCGCTGCCTGCTTCCTCGACTCGATGGCCGCCGAGGGCATCCTGGGCTTTGGCAACGGCATGCGCTACCACTACGGCCTGTTCAAGCAGCAGATCGTAGACGGCCGCCAGGTCGAGGTCACCGACAACTGGCTCGACAAGGGCTACCCCTGGGAGACCAAGCACCCCGAGAGCAGCGTGCTCGTCCGCTTTGGCGGCGAGGTCGTGCGCCACGAGGACGAGAGCGGCCACTACTGGTTCACCCAGGAGGGCGGCGAGCTCGTCAAGGCCGTGCCCTACGACGTCCCGGTCGTGGGCTACGAGGGCAAGACCGTGAACCGCCTGCGCCTGTGGAGCGCCGAGCCCGCGCACGAGGACTTCGATCTCGACGCGTTCAACGCCGGCGACTACGCCAAGGCCGCCAAGTTCCGCACCGACGCTGAGGCCATCTCGGAGATCCTCTACCCCAACGACGCCGGCGAGCACGGCCGCATCCTGCGCCTCAAGCAGGAGTACCTGTTCGTGGCCGCGGGCCTCGCCTCGATCATCCGCAACTACAAGTACGACCACGCCGGCGCCGGCTGGGAGCGCTTCCCGGACTTCGTGGCCATCCACACCAACGACACGCACCCCGCGATGTGCGGCGCCGAGCTCATGCGCCTGCTCGTCGACGAGGAGGGCCTGGACTGGGACACCGCGTGGGACATCACGACCCGCACGATCTCCTACACCAACCACACGGTCCTGCCCGAGGCGCTCGAGAAGTGGCCCATCGAGACCTTCCGTCGCCTGCTGCCGCGCCTGTACATGTACGTCGACGAGATCAACCGCCGCTACGTCGAGAGCTTCCCGCACGACATCGACAAATGGCAGGAGAAGCTGCGCAACACCGCCATCCTGTGGGACGGTCAGGTCCGCATGGCCAACCTCTCGGTCATCTGCAGCCACTCGGTGAACGGCGTCGCGGCGCTCCACACCGAGATCCTCAAGCGTGAGACCCTGCACGACTTTTACGAGCTCGTTCCCGAGAAGTTCAACAACAAGACCAACGGCATCTCGCCGAGGCGCTTCCTGGGCAACGCCAACCCGAGCCTGTCGGCCCTGATCACCTCCAAGATCGGCAACGGCTGGCTCAAGGACGCCGACGAGCTCTCCAAGCTCTCCGCCTACTATGACGACGACTCGTTCCTCGACGCCATGAGCGCCTCGAAGCGCGAGAACAAGGTGCGCCTGGCCAAGTACGTGCTCGAGCAGACCGGCGTCGAGATCGACCCCGACTCAATCTATGACGTGCAGGTCAAGCGCTTCCACGCCTACAAGCGCCAGCTGCTCAACATCTTCAAGGTCATGAGCATTTACAACCGCATGCTCGACGACCCGAGCTACAAGCCGCACAAGACCACGTTCATCATCTCGGGCAAGGCCGCGAGCGCCTACACGTTCGCCAAGGAGGTCATCCGCCTCATCAACTCGGTGGCCGACGTCATCAACAACGACCCCCGCGTCAACGAGTACATCAAGGTGGCCTTCATCCCCAACTTCGCCGTCTCGAACGCCCAGCTCATCTACCCCGCCGCCGACATCTCCGAGCAGATCTCCACGGCCGGCAAGGAGGCCTCTGGCACCTCGAACATGAAGCTCATGATGAACGGTGCCATCACGCTGGGCACCCTCGACGGCGCCAACGTCGAGATCGCCGAGCTCGCGGGCATGGAGAACGAGAAGATCTTTGGCATGAGGGTCGAGGAGGTCGAGGCCCTGCGTGCGAGCGGCAACTACTTCGCGTGGGACGTCGTCAACGCCGACCCCAACGGCATCGGCCGCTGCGTGCGCCAGCTCACCGACGACACCTTCGCGGGCCTGTCGGGCAACTTCAACCAGATTTACGACGAGCTCATGGGCAACAACGACTACGACCTTGTCCTGGCCGACTTCGCGAGCTACGTGCAGGCCTGGGAGGAGCTCACCGCCTCCTACGACGACCAGCGCAGCTGGCAGCGCCGCGCCCTGCACAACATCGCCAACTCCGGTCACTTCTCGAGCGACCGCACCATCAGGGAATACGCCTCCGACATCTGGGGGCTCAGCTAGCGACCGTCCGGGGAGACGCCGCGCGCGGCGCCCCTCAAGCCGCACCAGTAGGAAATCACCCGCAAAAGAAGGGGGAAGGACATGAGCAGCAAGGAAAGCATCGCGATGCTTCTCGCTGGTGGCCAGGGAAGCAGGCTGCTTGCGCTCACGCGCAACATCGCGAAGCCGGCCGTCTCGTTTGGAGGCAAGTACCGCATCATCGACTTTGCGCTGTCGAACTGCGCCAACTCGGGCATCGACACGGTGGGCGTGCTCACGCAGTACCGCCCGTACCTGCTCCACTCCTACATCGGCACGGGCGAGGCCTGGAACCTCGACTCCCGCGACGGCGGCGTCTCGATCCTGCCGCCGTACGCCACCGAGGCAGGCGGCAACTGGTATGCCGGCACGGCCGACGCCATCTACCAGAACATCGGCTACATCGAGAGCTATGACCCCAAGTACGTCGTCATCC
>NZ_CEVYAT010000058.1:0-9119 GCF_982402205.1 Parolsenella sp.
TCCCATGGCCGATGCCGACGCCACGCAGCTGTCGCCGGCCGCCATGCCCATGAGCGGCGTTGACGTCGATGACCTCGACTAGCTCGGGCGTCATACATTCGCATTGACTGACGGGCCCGCAGCTCTCATGGCTGCGGGCCCGCTCTTTGTTGAGCTGGGGCTGGGGTGAGTCGGGCCGGCATGACAGCGGGGACGGACCCTTTGTCATATGCTTGAGCGGTGAGGAAGTGCCCCTCTTTGATGCTGATTTCCCGGAGGAAGCAATGACTGACCTGACACGAGAGTTCTGCGCCGAGAACGTGGAGCTTGTGCCTGCGGCGATTGCGGCGGGCGCTCGCCGCATCGAGCTGTGCGACAACCTTGCCAAGGGCGGCACGTCGCCCTCGCTGGGCGTTATTCGCGGGGTCGTGCGCTGCTGCGTCGGCCGTGGCGTCGACGTCATGGCCATGGTGCGTCCCCGTGGTGGCAACTTTGCCTACACCGACGACGAGCTTCTCATGATGGAGGACGACATCGACTGCGCCCTCTATGCGGGGGCTACGGGCGTCGTGTTTGGCTGCGCCCGCGGCGGAGAGCTCGACAGGGACGCTACGCTGCGACTTATTGCGCGCGTACGTGAGGCCGAGAAGCGCCGCGGCGTGCCCGCGCAGATTACCTTCCACATGGCGTTCGACGAGATTGCGCCGCAGCGCCAGCTCGAGGCCATCGATTGGCTTGCCGAGCAGGGCGTCACGCGCATTCTCACGCACGGCGGCGTGGCAGGCACGCGCATCGAGGACAACGTGGCGCGTCTGCGCGAGTTTGTCGCGCGTGCTGACGGACGCATCACGATTCTGCCCGGGGCCGGCATCACCTGGGAGAATGCCGAGGCCATCGCAGGGGCCGTTGGCGTGAGCGAGGTTCATGGTACCCGCATCCTGCGCCTGTAGGGAAGCGCGCCGTCGCTTCTCGGGGTGGTGTGCCATCGGTTGCGCACGTCTCGCCCACAGGGCCATCGGTTACGCACGTCTCGAGCCTCGTGGACGTGAAAGACCGATGGCACCTTCCGGCTACCGCCACCGTGCGGGCTCGCGGGCCCTTATCGCACAAAAATGCCCCGCAGCTGCGCGTGAGCTGCGGGGCACTTGCATGAGACGGTGCGAGGCGGGCCTGTGAGCCGGGTTCTGTCGTGGACGACCATTTATCTACGACCAACGTTGCCGCTGGCCTCTAGCGCGCAACCCGAGCGCGGTGCGGGCCACACCATGGCGCTCCTATTTGCGTTTGCTCCGGATGGGGCTTGCCAAGCCGCCGTGTTGCCACGACGCTGGTGGTCTCTTACACCACCGTTTCAGCTTTTCTCTCAACGCCTCGCGGCGCCAGCGGGAGTCTTCTTTTCTGCGGCGCTTTCCGTCGGGTTACCCCGCCTGGCCGTTAGCCAGCATCCTGCCCTGTGGAGCCCGGACTTTCCTCATGGCGCGCGATTGCTCGCGTGCCCCGCGGTCGTCTGGCCCACCTCGCGCATGCGATTGTAGCACGTAGGTAACGCAGTGCCGCCTAGCCCCACAAAGCTGCTAAGATTTTGAGCAATTCACCGCATGCGAGACGGCGCCATCGCACCTGACTGGTGTCGCGTTGCAGGGCCACCACGCGGCACGCCCCGCGCCGCCGCACGACCAGCATGGAGGACCCCATGTCCATGAACTTCAAGCGCCGCCTGCCCATCGCTAAGGAGATCCGCGAGGACATGCCCCTGTCTCCCGAGCTCGCCGCCAAGAAGGTCGAGTTCGACGCCCAGGTCGCCGCCATCATCCGCGGCGAGGACACCCGCAAGCTCCTCGTCATTGGCCCTTGCTCGGCAGACCGCGAGGACTCCGTGCTCGATTACGTCATGCGCCTGGCAAAGCTGTCCGAGGAGGTCAGCGACCACCTGCTCATCGTCCCGCGCGTCTACACCAACAAGCCGCGCACCAAGGGTACCGGCTACAAGGGCCTGCTCCACAACCCCGACCCCGAGGCGCCCGCCGACCTGCTCGAGGGCGTCAAGGCCGTGCGCCGCATGCACCTGCGTGTCATCGAGGAGTCAGGCTTCTTCACGGCCGACGAGATGCTCTACCCCTCCAACTACCAGTACCTCGTTGACCTGTTGAGCTACGTCGCCGTGGGCGCCCGCTCGGTCGAGAACCAGGAGCACCGCCTCGTGTCGAGTGGCGTGCCGGTGCCCGTGGGCATGAAGAACCCCACGGCCGGCTCCACCACGGTCATGCTCAACTCCATCTATGCCGCGCAGGCCGAGCAGGAGTTCATCTACCGCGGCTGGGAGGTCGAGACCCACGGCAACCCACTGGCCCACGCGATTTTGCGCGGCTACATCGGCCTCGACGGGCGCACCTACCCCAACTACCACTACGAGCGCCTCGAGCGCCTGGCCGAGCGCTACACCACGGACACCTACGAGAACCCCGCCGTGGTCGTCGACTGCAACCACGACAATTCGGGCAAGCGCCCGTTCGAGCAGTTCCGCATCTGCAAGGAGGTGCTCGACTCCTGCCGCCGCAACGACAAGATCCGCAGCCTGGTCAAGGGCTTCATGGTCGAGTCGTACCTCGAGGACGGCAACCAGCCGGTCGATGGCGGCGCGTACGGCAAGTCGATCACCGACGCCTGCATTGGCTGGGACAAGACCGAGTACCTCATTCGCGAACTCGCCGAGCGCGCGTAGGTAGTTTCAAGTTTTGGGGCGCCAGGTCTGCCATTTGGCGAGCCTGGTGCCCCAATTCCTGTATAGAGCGCTACCATGATTTATTAAACGTTTCTGTTCCCTCGTGTTTTAGGCAGGCTGGCATGGTTGAGATCACCCACACCATCGCAGACCCTCTGGGCTTTCACGCCCGTTCCGTCATGCTCGTTTCCGGCGAGGCCGCTCGCTGGAAGAGCAAGGTTACCGTGAGCCATGGCGAGCACGAGGCGAGCGCCGCCGACCCCATCCAGCTTATGGGCCTCGATGCCCATAAGGGAGACGCGCTCGTTGTGCGCATCGACGGTCCCGACGAGGACGACGCGCGTGACTTCATGGCGCACCTTCTACGGAGGCTTTAGTGGCTCGTAGCAGCGCAAACAACGGTGCAGGTGCTGAGGCGGCGTCCGCGGAAGCGGGTGCCGCCTCCTATCTCACGCTGCGCGCGGGAAAGCAGGCTCAGGCCGAGTTCGTAGACCGCAAGAGCCGCTTCATCGCGCAGCTTGTGCACGTGGGGGGCGAGGACGAGGCAAACGAGTTCATCGCGAGCGTGCGGTCCAAGCATTACGACGCTCGCCACAACGTGCCTGCCTGGATCTTGGCCGACGGGCGCGAGCGCCAGAGTGATGACGGCGAGCCGCAGCGCACGAGTGGTATGCCCACGCTGGAGTGCCTGCGTGGCGCCGGCCTCATGAACGTGTGTTGCGTGGTCACGCGCTACTTTGGCGGGACGCTGCTAGGGCCGGGTGGCCTGGTGCGGGCGTACACCACGGCCACGCAGATGGCCATCGAGCAGGCCCGTGAGCAGGGGCTCGTGGTTGAGAAGACGCTCGTGGTGTCCGTCGAGGTGGGCATTCCCTATGCGATGCACGATCGCGTGCGCGACCTCGCGGCGCGCAGCGGGGCGCATGTCGCGGCCTGCGACTATGGTGCCGACGTAACGCTCTCGCTCGTGTTCAGGGCGGGCGAGCAGGACGCGTTCGTGGCAGCCATGCGCGAGCTCATGGCGGGCGAGAACGTGTGCCTTCTGGGCAACACGGAGTTCGACGAGTTCTAGCGCCCGGTTGTTGGCCGCTGATGGGTGGCTATGGCGTGCGCTCCGTGCTTGCCTCTACCCCGTGCCCGCGTGCTAGGCGGGCGCCACGCGAGCGCGTTGTGTACCTGTTATGCGAGCGTGCCGAGGTAGGCCTCGAGCTCTGTGGCGTCGCCGGTGAAGTGGAAGGCGTCAAGGCCGGCCACGCGGGCGCCCGCGCAGTTGTCGAGGTTATCGTCGACGAAGACGCAGCTTGCGGGGTCAAGGTCGTAGCGCTCGCACAGAACGCGGAAGATGGCCGGGTCTGGCTTCATGAGGCGCTCGCGGGCAGACACCACGAGCCCGTCGAGGACGTCGAAGGCGGGGGCCTGCGAGAGCTGCTGCTCGATGCGGTCGTTGGCGTTGGAGAGCACGTAGACGCCCCAGCCGGCATCGTGGAGGTGCAGGGCGAGGTCGTTGGTGCCCTCGATGACGCGCGAGTGCTCGGGCCAGTGCTCGAAGCACTCGTGAAGGTTGGGAAGCAGGCGCTCGGGGGTGTGCGCCTCGGCGACGCGCATCATCGTGGCATGGTCGATGGTGCCCGAGTCGAGCAGGGCCCACTCGCTGCGGCCAAAAAACCCCTCGTAGAGGGCCTGCGCGTCTTCCTCGCTGTTGGTAAAGACGCGGGCAAACTCGCGGCCGTCAAAGGTCATGAGGACGTTTCCCATGTCAAAGACGATGTTTCGCTTGGCTCCCATGTCTGCCTCCTCGCAACGTTTTTGGCCATTGTAGCCGTCCCGCGTGAAGTCGGCGCGGCTCGCGTCTGCCGCTTCATATGCGCCGTTCGTGTAAGGAGATGGTAGGGACGCGCCCGGCATGGGTAACAAAGCTCCACACGACCGTCTCGGGGGAGGCATGCCTATGGAAGTGTCGTTTGCGCAGTTTGTTGCCCAGGTGACGTCAAATCCCGTGTTAGCGATAACCACACTGCTTACGCTGGGCGTCATTTTCGTCAATGGCTGGACCGACGCGCCCAACGCTATCGCCACCTGCGTGACCACGCGCTGCATGCGCGTGCGTCCGGCCATCATCATGAGCGCGGTGCTCAACTTCTTGGGCGTGCTCGTCATGACGCGCCTCAACGCCAGTGTTGCCTCGACTATCTCGAACATGGTCGATTTTGGCTCAGACACCCATGCGGCCCTCATTGCCCTGTGCGCGGCGCTCTTCTCGATTGTGGTGTACAGCGTGGCCGCGTCGGTCTTTGGCATCCCCACGTCCGAGAGTCACAGCCTCATCGCGGGCCTCACGGGTGCGGCCATCGCCATCCAGGGAGGGCTTGCCGGCGTTAACGGCCAGGAGTGGGTCAAGGTTATATATGGTCTGGTCATGAGCTTGCTCTTTGGCTTTGTGATTGGATGGCTGTGCTGCAAGCTCGTGACGATCGTCTTTGCCGCGGCAGACCGAAGACGGGCCGACGGTTTCTTTCGGTATGCCCAGATTGTGGCTGCGGCGGCCATGAGCTTCATGCATGGTGCGCAGGATGGCCAGAAGTTCATTGGCGTGCTGTTCTTGGGCGTGGCGTTCTGCAACGGCCAGACCGGCGTCGAGGGCACGGTCATTCCCGTTTGGCTTATGATTCTGTGCAGCCTCACCATGGGTATTGGCACGAGCGTGGGCGGCGAGCCCATCATCAAGAGCGTAGGCATGGACATGGTCAAGCTCGAGAAGTACCAGGGCTTTGCGGCAGACCTCGCGAGCTCGGTGTGCCTGCTTGTGATGACCGAGCTGGGCATTCCCGTGTCGACGACGCACACCAAGACGAGCGCCATCATGGGCGTGGGCGCGGTGCGGCGCCTGTCGGCCGTCAACTTTGGCGTGGTTCGCGACATGATGCTCACGTGGGTGTTCACGTTCCCGGGCTGCGGCCTCATCAGCTTTGCCATGGCAAAGCTCTTCATGTTCCTGTTCTAGCCGGCGCGGGTGCCGGGAGCTGTGGCCGGCGCGGGGGTGCCGGTGGCGGGTGCGGGCCGCGTTCGCCAACGTCTGAGAGGGGACCGAGAATGGCAAGGGTTGCGGACAGCTTCTACTTCGAGAACTTCGCCGCGGCGGCCGAGAACAACTGCCGCGCGGCGCGCATGCTCGAGCAGGTCATGCGCGCCTACGAGCCAGATGGCCTCGCGGCGCACATCGACGAGATGCACGAGATTGAGCAGACCAACGACGAGCTGCGCCACGAGCTGCTCGACACCGTGCTCACGGCGTTCATCACGCCCATTGAGCGCGAGGGGATCGTGGCGCTCTCCGCGCGCCTCGATGACGTCACGGACTGCATCGAGGGCGTGATGCACCGGCTGTACTACAACAACGTCCGCGAGCTCACGGCCGGCGCGCTCGAGATGGTGACGCTGCTCGTGCGCGCGTGCGACGAGGTCCGCGACACCGTCTCCGAGCTGTCGAACTTCCGCAAGTCCAAGACGCTGCATGACCACATCGTAGCCATCAACACGGTGGAAGGCCTTGCAGACGACGTGTTCGTGCGCATCATGCGCGAGCTGCACACGAGCGAGACGGACGCCCTGCGCGTCATCTCCACGCGCGAGACCTACATGTACCTCGAATATTGCGTGGACGCCTGCGAGCACGTGGGCGACGAGGTCATGGGCATCGTGATGGAGAACAGCTAGCGGCTGGCGCACGAACGCCGTTTTGCTCCGGTAGGGCCCTTCGCGGTGGTACGGACGCTGATATACAGTTCGCATGGCCCCAGACTCAGCCATAAGTCTGGGGCCATTATTTGTCCGATAAGGGCACTACAATCTCGGCAACGTTGGTCGAGGAGGGCAGACGCCACGGCGCTCGATGACTATAAGATGGGCGAGGCCGACCTTGCTCAGATGAACAACCTGTTCGAAGAGGTTCTCGAGGGGCCTGCGGCTGAGCTTGTTAGCGAGTTGCGAGGCTGTCTGCCAAAGGAAAGCCCCTATGGATTTGCGTGTTTCTTGAGCTCAAATTTCGAGCGCCTCGTTCAACAGACACTGTTTGAGCCACTGCTCCCCGAGCTTGTGGTCTACGCATATCGCGTAGGCATTACGGCGGGCTTCTCGGGCTGCATGAACGATTTGGGATGCCGCTATTATATGGGCGACCTGGTGCCCCAGGACTACGGTCGCGCGGCCGAGCTCTACGAGATGGCGATGGACGCGGGTTGCTATCAGTCCATCATCAACCTGGGTTACATTTGGGAGTATGGCCGCACGGGCGAGCGCAACTACGAGAAGGCCTTCCGGTACTACGCCCTGGCGGCGTCGCTTGAGCCATCGAGCGAAGCTGTCTACAAACTAGGCGACATGTATGCCAGGGGTGAGTACGTGGAGCGCAACGTCAAGCGTGCGTACCGACTTTGGAGGCGCAGCTATGACCTTGCGGACGAGGAGAGCCTGACCGAGCAAGCACAGCCCGCCGCCCGTCTGGGGCTTTTGCTCCTTAATGACGGGGACCGAGCGGCGGTGGGGCTCGAACCAGACCCGCTGCAAGCACTGCACCTGCTCCAGACGGCCGAGGTTGGTCTGCGAGTTAGCATCAAGCACGGCTCTACGTACTGCCGCAAGCGTCTAGCCGAGGCCATCGAGGGTCAGCAGCGCGCCTGCGAGCTGCTTGAAGATGAGAATGAACAAGTATTGATCAGCGCCTGCTAATTCATGCGATTAGCGTCTCGCGCGAAGCGGCCTATACTAAGGGACAGCTACGAAAGAAGGCCGGTATGGGTAGGAAGATCAAGTGTCCAAGCTGCGGCAGCCTTAACTTTGAGGCCGTGGCCAGCAGCAAGAAGTCCCTCTCGCTTGGAAAGGCGGCCGTTGGGGGAGTGCTGCTGGGACCCCTGGGCGTCGTGGGCGGTGCGATGCTGGGCAAGAGGGGCAAGACAACGTTTGTCTGCCATGACTGCGGCAACACCTGGCAGGTAAAGCTGTAGATGGGGCGAGTAACACACAAGCACGGCTTCATTCCAGCAACGCGAATTGAGAGATTGGTGCGCAACATGGATGGTGAAAAGAGCAACATGGGTGTGGCTGGCGACTCCAGAACAGACTCGCCTGAGGTATCTGCTGAAACCTCGCATGAGAATTGCGGGGGGGGGTAAGAATCTAGGCCCGCACCGCAGGAAGGCGCTCCTCGCAGGAGCGGCGGCAGCGGCATGCGTCGCGGCGCTCGGCCTCGCCGGGTGGGCGCTGTGCTCGTCCGGCACCGGTGCGACCCAGGCGGCCCAGCCCGCGACCACCGAGACGGCCGCCGCAGAGGCGACAGGGCTCTCCGTCGGCGACGTCGCCCGCCTCTGCGCCGACCTCATGCTCGACAACGCCGAGCTCGGGGTGGACCCATCCGCCATCCGAGTCGAGGCCGCGGACGGCCATGTCATGATCACGCAGGCCTCTGGCGACGACGCGCCGACCATGGTCGACGCCACCGCCCGCAGGAGCGCCGCGCTGGCGCGCGCCCTCAAGGGCTTGAAGGTCGCAGGCTCGGACGTAGTCGACGTAACCTGGGTCACGACAGACCCGGCAGGCAGCGTCAAGGTCGCCTTCTCGAACACGCCCGACGGTGCGCCCGACGGCGGAACCACGGCCGATGTCGTGAACGGGTCCGGAGGCCACAGGATCTCCGACGACGTCTGGGACGCCGACGGGGTGCACGACCAGGGATACGAGCAGTCGGGCGGCGACGCCCCCAAGGACCCGTCGGGCAACGAGGTCGAGCCCGGCGCCACCACGCCGACCCCCGAGCAGCAGCCCACCACCGACGCCGCTGCCGGCAGCGGCACCGAGCAGGCGCCGACAAGCAGCGGCACCGGCAACGCGGGCGGCACGTCAGCCCCCGCCGGCATCGGTTCCGGCGCCGGCCCAGCCAACTCGGGGTCGAGCTCCGGCTCAAGCGGCTCCACCGCAGCGGCTCCGCAGAAGAAGTGGGTCGAGGAGCAGGGGCACTGGGAGGCGACCTATTCGCAGGTTTGGGTGCCAAGCATTGTGTACACCCGCCATCCTCGCTTCTACGTGAACCACGGCGGCACCGAAATCGGGCCTTTCGACTCGGAGGACGCCGCCTACGACTGGATCTTTAGCGATATGGAAAACGGAGAGATTGGCGGTTCCGTCATCGATGACTCATACACTACGAAGGAAGACAAGGGCCACTACGAGAACCAGCAGACCGGTCAGCATTGGGTAGTCGACGTTCCCGGCCATTGGGAGTAGGCAATCGGCTTTGTTAAGCCCCGCCTCATTCCTCGTTTATCTATCTTCTGGGCGTATATGTCGAATGGGCCGCATCCCGTCTGGGACGCGGCCCTTTTGCTAGGCGTTGGACGAACGTCTACTTGCCCATAACTATCTCTCG
>NZ_CEVYAT010000059.1:0-9050 GCF_982402205.1 Parolsenella sp.
GCCTGCTTGGTGCTGGGCTTGTCGAAGCCGTAGTTGTCGACGACGACGAGCTCGTTGTCGCGAAGCTTGCCGGAGAGGACGCCGCGCATGGCGAGCTTGATCTCCTTGTTGTTCAGGCGACGGTTGTGGGTGCGGGGGGTGGGGCCAAAGGGCACGCCGCCGCCGACCCACTGGGTGGCGCGGATGGAGCCCTGGCGGGCACGGCCGGTGCCCTTCTGGCGCCAAGGCTTGGCGCCGCCACCGGAGACCTCAGAGCGGCCCTTGGTGTCGTGGGTGCCCTGACGCAGGTTGCCGAGCTGAACGGTCACGACCTGGTGGATGACGGGGATGTTCGGCTCGATGCCGAACACGCTGGAGTCGAACTCGACGGTGTCAACCGCCTTGCCCTCCGCGTTCTTGATTTCGATCTTGGACATCATGTTCTCCTTGGTAGCCTAAAGGTTTGGTTGCTCTGGGCCCTTAGGCCATGCGGATCGAGACGAGGCCGTTCTTGCCACCGGGGACGGCACCCTTGACGAGCATGAGGTTCTGCTCAGCGTCAACGCGGACGAGCTTGAGGTTCTTGACCGTGACGCGCTCGTCGCCCATGTGGCCGGCCATGTGCAGGCCCTTGCGCACGCGGGAGGGGTAGGCGCACTGGCCGATGGAACCGGGCTTGCGCTGGTTGCGCGAGCCGTGCGTCATGGGACCGCAGGCGAAGTTCCAGCGCTTGATGGTGCCCTGGAAGCCCTTGCCCTTGGAGGTGCCGGTGACGTCGACGTTCTTGACCTCAGCGAAGTCGGCAACGGTGACGACGTCGCCCACCTTGTGATCCTCGCCGTTGGCGACGCGGACCTCGCGCAGGTAGCGCATGGGCTCGACGCCGGCCTTGGCGAAGTGACCCGCCATCGGCTTGTTCACACGGTTCTTCTTGATGCTGCCGAAGCCAATCTGAACGGCGTCGTAGCCGTCGGTGGCAACGGTCTTGACCTGCGAGACGACGCAGGGGCCGGCCTGGATGACCGTAACGGGGACGACGTTGTCGTCCTCGTCAAACACCTGGGTCATCCCGATCTTGCGGCCGAGGATGGTGCTGACCATACACGTTCCTTACCTTCGGTGGTCTTGGGTCACCCGCACGCCCCTTGCGCACGGCCCCAGAGGACCACGTCCTACAGACTGCTGCGCTATCAGGGCGTTGGCTGTGAGCCACGTGCCCCTCGCGTTGCCGGCGGAAGCACTGGGCTTCTCGAGCCCGTTCGAGGGATACGCCCGACTCCGTGGTTTGGAGACGACACAGCATGCCCCTAAAAACGCAGCCTGTCTAGTATACACAGCTCAGAGGCCCTTCACAATCTCTCTACCTCTCTTCGCGCGAGGTCATCGGTGGTGGTAGCACCCCTGCGGCCCTTCTTTTTATGTGCGAACATATTGCTATGTTGTTCTTACATTTTTAATGATTGGAGAGACATGCCCTATCTGAACTTCGAGAGTCACTACGACAAGGCCACCGAGATCGAGGTGGCGGGCGAGCATGCGTCCTGGGGCGGCTGGGAGAGCGTCCTGGGGGCGATCTGCGCCCGCGCCGCCCACGCAAAGGCGCACGTCGTCGCCATCGACTGCTACCCCGGCGTCGACGACGCCCTGCTCGGCCTTGTGAGCCAGCGCCTGGCGCCCGAGCTTGTGGTGGACATGCGCGGCCTGCTGCTGCCCCAGGAGCGCCTGAACGGCATTCTCTCGCCCTTCCTCACCGATGACCGCGTGCGCGGACGCATGTGCTTCATGCAGCTGAGCGAGTTCCTCGACGCCCAGAAGGTTGAGGATGCTCGCCGCCAGGTGGAGAAAGCCGAGGGGCTCGTGCTCGTCTATGGCGTGGGCGCCACGCTCGTGGCGGACACCGACCTTGCCATCTACGCCGACCTCGCCCGCTGGGAGGCGCAGCAGCGCTACCGCGGGGGCGCTCCCAACTACCTGCTCGACAACCCGGACGAGGACCAACTGCGCAAGGTGAAGTGCGGTTTCTTCGTCGAGTGGCGCGTGGCAGACCGCCACAAGTTCGACGTCATGCCCGAGTGCGACCTCTACCTCGACACGAACGACAGGGACAATCCTGCCATGGTCGAGGTCGAGGGCCTGCTCGCGGGCCTGGCACAGACCGCTCGCGCACCCTTCCGCCTCGTGCCCTCCTTCGAACCGGGCGTCTGGGGCGGCCAGTGGATGCGCGAGGTCTGCCACCTCTCGCCCGAGCCGCCCAACTTTGCCTGGGGCTTCGACGGCGTTCCCGAGGAGAACAGTCTCTGTCTGCGCTTTGGCGACGTGCGCCTCGAGACGCCGGCGATGAACCTCACCAAGCTCATGCCGCGCGAGTTCCTGGGTAGGCGCACCTACGCCCGCTGGGGAGCCGAGTGCCCCATCCGCTTTGACTTCCTTGACACGATGGGCGGCCAGAACCTGTCGCTGCAGGTACACCCCACCACCGAGTACATACACGAGCACTTTGGCATGACCTACACGCAAAACGAGTCGTACTACATCCTCGACACCGAGGATGACGGCGCCGTCTACCTGGGACTCAAGGAGGGTATCGACCCCGCCGCGATGGTCGCCGACCTGCGCGAGGCACAGGCGGGTGGGGCACCCTTCGACACCGAGCGCTACGTCAACCGCTGGCCGGCCAAGAAGCACGACCACTTCCTCATCCCGGCGGGAACGCCCCACTGCTCAAGCGCCGGCACGATGGTCCTCGAGGTGAGCGCCTCACCCCTCATCTTCACGTTCAAGCTGTGGGACTGGGGGCGCCTGGGCATGGACGGGCTGCCGCGCCCCATCCACATCGAGGATGGCAGGCGCGTCATGAACTGGGATTGCACCACCTCGTGGGTACGCGAGAACCTCGTGAACGCCTTTGAGCCCGTCAGCGAGGACGAGGCCTGCACCGTCACGCACACGGGCCTGCACGAGCTCGAGCCCGTCGAAACCCGTGCCATCGACGTTCGCACGTCCTACGAGGGCACGACCGCAGGCGAACTGTGCGTCTTCAACCTCGTGGAGGGCCAGCACGCACGCATCGTGAGCCCCGCGGGAGCCTGGGAGCCGCTCGAGGTGCACTACGCCGAGACGGTCTTCGTCCCAGCCGATGCGGGCGACTTCCGCATCGAGTGCCCCGAGGATGCCAGCGAGGTTCGCGTGCTCATGGCCACACCGCGCGCCTAAGAGGCTTATGGCCAATGGGCGGGCAGGCCCCCGCGCTCTCGAGCGCTATCCTTGATGCCCACGACAGAGAGGAGCCCGCATGAAGAGGCAGGGGTTTGCCCGCGTGACGCCCGGCATAGGCCCAAACGTTGGCGAGGAGGAGCTGAGGCAGCTCTGGGCAGACGGTGACGCAAGCATCAAGGGAACGCTCGTCAAGGACCTCTACGTCGAGCGCCTCGATTCGTACAGCGGCACCTTCGATGCCCAGAGCTGCGCATACGAGAACGCGCGCTTCGAGGGCTGCACCTTTGACCACGTCGATTTCTCGGACTCCACCTTTGCCGACGTCGAATTCAGGAGCTGCCGCTTCATCGCCTGCGAGATGAGCCGCTCCTGGCTCAACCGCGTCGACTTCGCCTCCTGCTCCGCTCCTGGCATCTCGTTCGAGAAGGGCCGCCTCACCGGCACCTCGGTCGCGGACTCGCAGATGAGCTACGCGAATCTCTCCGAGTGCAGCGTCATAGGCCTGCGCGTAAGGTCCACGAACCTCTCGGAGGCGTCCTTTGCCCGCGCCAAGCTTCTCAAGCTCGAGCTCGCTGACGTGGACCTCACGCGGGCGGCCTTCCACGGGGCGCCCCTGGGCGGCGTCGACCTTTCGGAGTGCCGCATAGCGGGCATTGGCCTTTCCGCAAACCTGCGTGAGATTCGCGGCGCCATCATCGACGAGACGCAGGCGATCGACCTGATGGGATACCTGGGCGTCAAGATCCGCGGGTACGAGCAGTAGGGGTTGGCGAGGGCTCGCCTCGATGGACGGCACGCAAGCCCTTATCGGGCCCCTCGTCCGTCTTCGAGCACGCACGCCGCGCTCTCCACCCTCGGTTACACGAACGAGGCCCGGGAGCCACATCCACAAGATCGCAAGCCACGCGAAGCAACCGCACAACGAGTCACCAGACAAAGAAAGCCCCCGAAGCAGCTTGGCTTCGGGGGCTTGCCTGTGAGCTAAAGAGACCTTAAAGCTTGATCTCGATGTCAACGCCGGCCGGCAGGTCGAGACGCATCAGCGAGTCGACGGTGCTGGACGTGGGCTCGAGGATGTCGATGAGACGCTTGTGGGTGCGCATCTCGAACTGCTCGCGGGAGTCCTTGTCCTTGTGCGGCGAGCGGATGACCGTGTAGAGGTTGCGCTCGGTGGGCAGGGGGATGGGGCCAGACACCTTGGCGCCCGTCTTCTGGGCGGTATCGACGATGAGCTTGGCAGACTGGTCAACGACCTCGTGGTCAAAGCCCTTGAGACGAATCCTGATCTTCTGAGTAGACACTTGGTACCTCCATCGGCAGGGGCGTGCGTGTCGTGCACGCCCCTGGTCGCATTATCTAAAGGGCCGTAGCTTAGGCGTTGCCGCCAGCCTTGCTGACAATCTGCTCGGCAACGGACTTGGGGACGGGCTCGTACTCGGCGAACTGCATGGTGTAGCTCGCGCGACCCTGCGTCTGGGAGCGCAGGTCGGTGGCGTAGCCGAACATCTCTCCCAGGGGCACCTTGGCCTTGATGGACGTGGTGCCGTTGCGGTCCTCCATGCCCTGGATGGCGCCACGGCGGGAGTTCAGGTTGCCCATGACGTCGCCGAGGTACTGCTGCGGGGTCTCGACCTCGACGTCCTCGATCGGCTCGAGCAGGACGGGGTCAGACTTCTTGAGGGCGTCCTTGATGGCCATGGAGCCGGCAATCTTGAACGCGGCCTCGGAGGAGTCGACCTCGTGGTACGAACCATCGACCAGGGTCACCTTGATGTCGACGACCGGGTAGCCGGCGATGACGCCGCTCTCGAGCGCCTCCTGAATGCCCTTGTCGATCGAGGGGATGTACTCCTTGGGGACGACGCCGCCCACGATGGCGTTGACGAACTCGTAGCCCTTGCCGGACTCCTGCGGCTCGATGTTGATGACCGCGTGACCGTACTGACCACGGCCGCCGGACTGGCGGACGAACTTGCCCTCGGCCTTCTCGACCGCGTGACCAGCGGTCTCGCGGTAGGCGACCTGCGGCTTGCCCACGTTGCAGTCAACGTTGAACTCGCGCTTCAGGCGGTCGACGATGATCTCGAGGTGCAGCTCGCCCATGCCGGCGATGATCGTCTGGCCGGTCTCCTGGTCGGTGTGGACCTGGAAGGTCGGGTCCTCCTCGGCGAGCTTGGCCAGGCCAACGCTCATCTTGTCCTGCTCGGCCTTGGTCTTGGGCTCGACGGCGACGTCGATGACCGGGTCGGCGAACTCGATGGACTCGAGGATGATCTGGTGAGCCTCGTCGCACAGGGTGTCGCCCGTGGTGGTGCTCTTCAGGCCCACGGCGGCGACGATGTCGCCGGTGGAGCAGGACTCACGGTCCGTACGGTCGTGGGCGTTCATCTCGAGGATGCGGCCCAGACGCTCGCGGGTGCCCTTCGTGGCGTTGTACACGTAGGAGCCAGCCTCGGCGGTGCCGGAGTAGACGCGGAAGTAGGTCAGCTTACCGACGAACGGGTCGGTCTGGATCTTGAAGGCCAGGGCGCTGAACGGGGCCTTGTTGTCGGCCTCGCGGGTCTCGGTCTCCTTGGACTTGGGGTTGGTGCCCTCGACCGCGGGGACGTCGAGCGGGCTGGGGAGGTAGTCGACGACGGCGTCGAGGAGCTCCTGGATGCCCTTGTTCTTGTAGGCGGAGCCCACGAAGACGAGGTTGAGCTCGTTGGCGATGACGCCCTTGCGCAGGGCGGCCTTGAGCTGCTCGACCGGAATCTCCTCCTCCATGAGGATCTTCTCCATGAGGTCGTCGTCATAGTTGGCGGCGGCGTCGAGGAGCTCCTCACGCTTGGTCTGGGCGAGGTCGGCGAACTCGGCCGGAATCTCGTCCATGGCCTCGGGGTAAATCATGCCCTTGTCGTCTTCCTTGAAGTCCCAGGCGGTCATGGTGACCAGGTCGACGAGGCCCCAGAACTGGTCCTCGGCACCCATCGGGATCTGGGCGGCGATGGCGTTGGCGTGCAGGCGCTCCTTCATCGTGTCGATGGCGTGGAAGAAGTCGGCACCGATGCGGTCGTACTTGTTGATGAAGGCGATGCGCGGGACGCTGTAGTTGTGGGCCTGACGCCACACGGTCTCGGACTGCGGCTGGACGCCGGCGACGGCGTCGAAGACGGCGACGGCACCGTCGAGGACGCGCAGGGAGCGCTCGACCTCGGCCGTGAAGTCAACGTGGCCCGGGGTGTCGATGATCTGGATGACGGAGTTCTTCCAGAAGCAGGTGGTGGCGGCGGACTGAATGGTCACGCCACGCTCCTGCTCCTGAACCATCCAGTCCATGGTGGCGGCGCCATCGTGGACCTCACCGATCTTGTGGGTCTTGCCGGTGTAGTAAAGGATTCGCTCGGTGGTCGTGGTCTTACCGGCATCAATGTGGGCCATGATGCCGATGTTGCGCATGTCCTTGAGCGTGTACTTGCTCTTTGCCATGAGTGTTTTCCCCTAACCTTAGCGCTTACCAGCGGTAGTGCGAGAAGGCGCGGTTGGCCTCGGCCATCTTGTACATGTCCTCACGCTTCTTGACGGAGGCGCCGATGCCGTTGGAGGCGTCGATGATCTCGTTGGCGAGACGCTCGGCCATGGTCTTCTCCTTGCGGGAGCGGGAGAAGGTGACGATCCAGCGGATGGCCAGCGTGGTGGCACGACGGGAGTTGACCTCCATCGGGACCTGGTAGGTGGCGCCACCAACGCGCTTGGGCTTGCACTCGAGGGTCGGGCGGACGTTGTCCATGGCCTTCTTGAAGACGGCCAGGGGATCGGACTCGGTCTTCTCCTTGACGAGGTCGAATGCACCGTAGACGATGCGCTCGGCGACGGACTTCTTGCCGTCGAGGAGGACCTTGTTGATGAGCTGGGTCACGAGACGGTTGTTGTAAACGGCGTCCGGCGTGACCTCACGGCGGTGATTAGCAGATGCACGACGCGGCATAGTGGAACTCCTTCAAAACTTGCCCTGCTAGGGGCGGGAATTACGAACGGGGTGCGACCTAGCCGCGCTTGGCGCCGTAGCGCGAGCGGGCCTGCTTGCGGTCCTGGACGGCAGCGCAGTCATAGGCGCCACGGATGATCTTGTAACGCACACCAGGGAGGTCACGGACACGGCCGCCGCGGACCAGGACGATGGAGTGCTCCTGGAGGTTGTGGCCCTCACCCGGGATGTAGGCGGTAACCTCGATGCCGTTCACGAGACGCACACGAGCGACCTTACGAAGAGCCGAGTTCGGCTTCTTGGGGGTCGTGGTGAAGACGCGGGTGCAGACGCCACGCTTCTGGGGGTTGTGCTTAAGGGCGGCGTTCTTCGACTTGCTCTTGATCGTGGTGCGGCCCTGACGAACCAGCTGGTTAATAGTAGGCAAAGTCTCTCTCCTTCATACCTAACTAGACCTGTGCGTTTGCCTATTTGAGGGCGGCGCGACATACGTCACCCCGAATTGGCGCAAGTTGGTAGATTACTCGTGGTAAAAGTATCTGTCAAAAAGCCACGGTGCCGGGCGTATCCATCTACACATTCCGGGCATATGAGAATCGCTGGGCACCTCTTCCCCATCGCTATGGACGGCCGTGTTACTGGCCCAAAGTGTCTATTTCCGACTTGGAGAACTCGATTATAGGCAGATGACGTCAGCAACGCGATGACTTACGCGCTGCGAGGACGGGCGTACGCATCCACCTGGCGCCTTTTGCCGCTTCCGAAGGACAAGCCCTCGATGCGCGAGACCAGGCCGCCCATAAAAAAGGAGGCACCGCCTGGGTGTCTCCCTTTTGTCTTCTTCGAGATCCTCGAGCGAGGCGTCTACTGATTCTTGGGCGGACGGCCCCTCTTGCGTGGTTTGAGGGAGTCCTCACCCTCATTGCGGTATGTGGCGCACCAGCGGAAGAACGCGCTCTTGCTCTTGATGTCGTACGTCCTCATGGCCTCGGATGAAGTCATGCCACCCTCGAGGTGTGCCTTGACCGCATCCCTCTTGGTCTCGAACGGATACGAATTCCTCGAATCACCCTTCATTACAGGCATAGCCCCCCCTTCAAAGCTACGCAGCTGCCGTATCAATAGTTCAATCTTATATGAAAACAGAGGCCGCAGCGTAGAGCTGCGACCTCTATATCAAACTATTTTGCGAACGGTTACAACCGGGCCCTAATCGTCGGAATCCATGGAGCCATCGTGACGAACGACCTGCGAGAGCAGGGCGTCGAGCGACTCGAGGCCCTCGTTGATGACGTCACCCTTGGGCTCGTCCTTCGACGAGGCGCCGATGAGCTCGTCGTCGGCGTAGTGGTGCGAGGGCGTCGCAGAGGAGCCAAGCATCACGTCGGAGTCGGCGTCGGGCGAGAAGACCATGTTCAGCAGCTGCGACAGGTCCTCCTCGTCGGCGACGGCGTTGTCGTCGGGCTCGAGGATGTAGAGCAGGCCACGGGCCTCGAGGCCCTCGCGAAGCTCCTCGATGGCCTTGGCGCCGATGCCGTCGATGTGCAGCAGGTCATCCTCGGTCTTGCCGATGAGGTCGCCCACGGTCTCGATGCCAACCTCGCCGAACTTGTTGGTCCAGCGCTGCGACACGCCAAGGTCGTCGAACAGGTAGAGCTTGGCGTCCTCGGACGAGAGCGTGCGGCCGTTCTTGGAGTACACGCTGCCGTAGCCGTAGTCATCGCCCACCCAGTCGAGCTGCTGCGGGAGCTTCTCCTCGACTTCCTTGAGGGTGTCGGGGGCCCACTCAGGCAGGACCTTGTCGGCCGGGTCGGTCGGGCCGGAGATCTTCTGGCCGTGGTAGGTGAGCTCGACGTCGCCGTAGGCGGACAGGCCGGTGCCGGCGGGG
>NZ_CEVYAT010000060.1:0-8870 GCF_982402205.1 Parolsenella sp.
GTGGGCCTGGCCGTCGTGGGCGTGGCGGGCGCGGCGGATGCGCTCGAGTGCGAGCACCCAGAGGAGGCGCACACCCACCACGAGCACGCAAACCAGCAGCACAAGGCCGCAGAGCCGGGCAAAGTCCGTGCCCTGGGCCGTGCGCAGGGTGGGGGCGATGGTACTTGGGAGCTTCATGCCCAGAAGCACGAAAACCGTGCCGTTGATGATGAAGGTGAGGAGCTCCCAGACGCTCTCGGAGGCCAGGGCGTGGCGCGAAGACTCGGCCGTGAGGCGGCCCGGGTTGAAGCGCATGAGCAGGCCCGCGGCAACGACGGCCAGGATGCCGCTCGTGTGTAGGGCCTCGGCGGCGAGGAAGGTCACGAAGGGCGTGCAGACCTCGAAGAGCACGTGCTCGGTGGGGGTCTCGAGGCCAAGGGCGCGGATGCGGCCCACGAGCAGGGTGATGACGAGGGCGCAGGCGAGGCCCACGGCGATTCCGCCAAAGAAGTCGGCGAGGAAGGTTGCGCTTGCCCGTGCGAGCGAGAAGGACCCGGTTGCCGCTGCGGCCACGGCAAACTCGAAGCAGACGACGCCCGAGGCGTCGTTGAAGAGGGCCTCGCCCGAGAGCAGCGAGTTCTGGCGCTTGGTGAGGGTGACGTCTGCTCCCAGGGCGGCGACGGCCGCGGCGTCGGTGGGGCCAAGGGCAGCGCCCAGGGCAAAGGCCGCGGCGAGGGGAATCGCGGGGTCGGCGAGGTGGAGGGTGGCGCCCACGACGAGGGTGGTCACGATCACAAGGCCAAACGCGAGGGAGGCAACGGGCGCCCAGGCGCGTAGGAGCTCGGCCTTGTCCGCGTGACGCGACTCCTCAAAGAGCAAGGGAGCGATGAACAGGACGAGGAAGAGCTCGGGGTCGCGAAAGATTTGCGTGGGGTCGGTCGTGATGAGGCAGCCCACGGCGGCACCCAGGGCAATCTGTACGAGCGGCAGCGAGACGCGGGGCAGTACCTGGGCAAATGCGCTTGAGGCAAGAAGGCAGCCTAGCAGCAGGAGAATGATCTCGAACGACGACATGCGATTCCTTTGGGGCGGGGTGGCATCGGGGGCGATTGCGCCCGTGCCTAGTATCTCATGCGAAAGAAGGGCGGCCCTACGCGGTGTCCATCAAGTTTTGTTCGTATATGAGGGCGAGTTGCTGGGGCGGGCGTTGCGTGCCCGCGCGGTTGCAGGTGGTCGAGACCCCCTGACACCGCGCCGTATGGCGCGTGGGCGATTGGTTGGCTCCCCGTGCGAGTGGCCTCACGCCCGATTTGGGGATGCGCGCGGATGGGTTGGCAACTTATGCAGACGGATTTTGCCGGGTGCCAAGTACAGGCCCTCTAGAGCTCGTAAAACCCCAGTTGGCAAATGCGAAAACAAGCGGACTACTCGGGGGCCGCCAAATCCGTCTGTAAAAGCTGCCGACCCGCTCCAATGTTTGGGACGGGTCGGCAATGTGAGGTGCGTATGTCTTTCAGCCCTTGCTACTCCTTCGCCAGGTGGTCGACGATTGAGCCTGCGACATTGTTTGCGCGCATGACAATCAACGAGTTGATCTCATTGAAATCGTGGTCGGAGAGCCAATCGGCGACATCTGCGAAGTCATCTCTTGTTGGGTAAAGGGACTCTTCGATGAGCCGGTCGTACTTGCCGTTATCATCCACCTCGTAGAGGTTCTTCTCCTTTTTCTTGTTGTTGAGCTTCTTTGGCAGGTACATGCAGTTGCCTAGAGAGCCCGCATAGATCTTGCGATTGTTCTGGTCCTCGGATTCGTTTACTAGCTTCTTGGCAATGATGTGCTCGAGCTCAAAGCTCTCACCGTACGGAACCGTCTGAGACAGATAGCTGAGGTTGGCGTGGATGGTCGTGAGCGCCTTTACCTCTTTGGGGAAGTTGATGCTCGGCGTCGTGTCGGCGGCCCACTGCGCGTATGCGTCCATCATCTGTGTGCGTGTGAGAGGCGTCAGATAATTCCTCGTGCGTGAGTTGGGGTAGTAGCCAAATAGGCGCTGGTCACCATGCGAGGTCCAATTGCCTGCCCAGAAGTCGTAGACGTAGTAGGCGGGAATGTTGTGGAGAGTCGCCTTGTAGCCGTCGGAGTCTTGCTCGAGCGCCCACAATGCCGCGAAGTAGGAAAGCGTCTTGAATGAGGCGGTGAGGCCCGATGCGTACTCGTCTTTCTTGCCGGCCATCATGCGACCGAGGAGCTTTGCGAAGGTGGTCTGCAGATCGTTGCAAATCCTATCCGTGCGCTCCAGGATGGGCTGAAGATTGCTGCTGATTTCGTTGGTCTTGGTGCTGAGCTTACCGAGCTGACGGTTGTCGACGCCCGTGATGATGCCGAGAAGGCCAAAGCCGATTTCCTTTTGTGCATTGGTTGCCGGTGATACGAGGGCTCCCAGGCGTGCACCGACAAAGGCTCCGAGGGCGTGACCAAATTCGGACAGCGTGATGGTTCTGATTCTGCTCAGCTCGTCTTCGGAAAAGTCGTTGAGCTCGAACTCTGCGCCGCTCTCCATCTCGGAGTAATAGCTTTTCACGTAGCCGAGGATTTCGTCCTGCATCTCGGAGTCGCTCTTACTTAGCAGGCTGATTTCGGTGTTTACCCAAGCGGCACTGTAGATTTCGTATTTCGAGAGGGGGATTCCTCCCTTGTTCAGATTTGCGAAGACGTCGGCGATGCTGTCGCGGCTGCCGATGAACTTGATGGCAAGGATCTTCAGGCTTTCAAGGTCCACGTAATCGGCGACTTTTGCCCTAAGCCCCTTAATAAGGTCGCGTATGGCCTTGCGGTCCTCCTTGCGGTCGGCCGCCTCGTCTGCCCAATCGGCGAGGTCACGTTTCCCGTTTACAAGTTCGTCGAACGTCTTCTCGTCGATCTTGTTGTCTTCGGTGAGGATTTCGTTTACGGAAGCGAGCGCATTCTTGTACTCATCGCGGTTGAGGGGCTTCCAGAACTTGAGGGGATCATTCTTGTATTGCTGAATGGTCGAAAGTCTCTGTTGACCGTCGAGAAGCACGAGCTTGGAGTCTGCCTCCTGGCTCTCGGGATAGACGAGAAGCGCACCAAAGGGGAATCCCTTGTGGAGGGTCTCGACAAAGTCGTTCTTTTTGGCGGCAGTCCAGACGAAACCGCGCTGGAACTTGGGCAGCTTGATGCGGTCGAGATCGGTAATGGTGAGCGTGATGTTTTCGTAATTGGCGGCCATGCTCGCTCCTCTCGTGAATGGTCTCATGATCTCACGGGGCGAACGACTGTGAACAACTTTTGTACCTGGATTTCTGTAAATGATGGCGGGCGCGTTCCTCCGCCCGCCCCTTCGCCGGACAAATTTGTCTCATCTGGTGGGGTTGTCCTTTATTCGTACCGGCGCGTCGTCTACCCTGGGCCCTAGCGACCAAGGGAGGCAGCATGGAAGCAGCGCGCGAATACGAGCAGGATATCGAGGGCGACCTTTGGCACATTTCCTATAGCGTTGAAGGAGCGAGCCAGTCTGCCGCCGAACAACCGGGTATCGAGAAGACCGGCGAGCTCATTACTTCGCTGTCCACGGGTTTTGTCGACTCTTCCATTCCGGATCGTGGCGACTTGCGCCCCGAGCTCGTCTATAACAATTCCCGTGAGGGCGTCTCGGTTCTTACGCGCCTTCTTGACGAGCTCCGCGATCTTAAGGCCGGCGATGAGTTCTGGTTTGTCGTTGCGTTCGTGAAACTCAGCGGCATCCAGCTGCTCCTCCAGACCTTCGACGAGCTCGAGAAGCGAGGCGTACGCGGGCGCATCATCACGGGTACCTACCTCACGTTTAGCGAGCCGGGCGCCTTCAAGCGGCTCATGCACTATTCAAATATCGAGACGCACGTCTAAAACTCCGAGCACGCGGGTCTTCACGTGAAGAGCTACTTCTTTATCAAGCGTGGCGTCACGACGCTCGTGACGGGCAGCTCGAACCTCACGCAGTATGCGCTCAAGAACAACATGGAGTGGAATGTTGCGCTTTCCTCGACTGACCAAGGGTCCCTCGTGGAGAGTGCCAAGATCCTCTATGAGCAGCTTTGGAATGCACCCGAGACGTCCGAGCTCACGGACGATTTCCTTGCTGACTACACTGCTAAGTACAAGGCAAAGCGCGAACGCGAGAAGAAGGCCAAGATCATTGATGCCAGCGAGACTACGGCATATGAGATCATCAAGCCCAACAAGATGCAGGAGAGGGGCTTGCGGGCGCTCCGTGACGTTCGCCGCGACGGCGAACCGCGAGCGCTCGTCATTTCTGCTACGGGTACTGGCAAGACCTATCTTTCCGCGCTAGACGTCAAGCAGTTCGAGCCAACTCCGAAGCGCGTGCTATTCATCGTCCATCGCGAACGCATCGCCCGTGCGGCGCTCAAGAGCTATCAGCGCGTACTTGGAGGTCGCTATACCTATGGCCTGCTTTCTGGCGGTCATCGCGACTTTGAGGTAACGGCCCTGTTCTCGACAGTCCAATCTCTCGCGCGCCAAGAGAACCTCGCTAGGTTTGCCCCCGATGCATTTGACTACATCGTCATTGACGAGGTACACCGAGCGGGCGCTAGGAGCTATCAGAAGGTCGTGGAATACTTCAAACCCAAGTTTCTTTTGGGTATGAGTGCCACGCCCGAGCGCAGCGACTCGTTTGACGTGTTTGCCTTGTTCAACCATGTCGTACCGTTTGAGATTCGCCTGAGCGATGCTCTCGACAATCATCTCGTGACGCCGTTCCATTACTTTGGCGTTTCCGCTGGTGAGGGGATTGGTGACAATCAGGTTCCGGACCCCGAGACGCTTGCGGCTCAAATCATCGAGCAGTCCGACAAGTACGGCTACTCGGGCCCGCGCCTCAAGTGCCTCGTGTTCTGCTCGCGCGTCAGGGAGGCGGACGAGGTGGCCGAGCGCCTGCGTGCGGCAGGGCGTCGTGCGCTAAGCCTTGCGGGCTCTTCGTCTGACGAGGAGCGTGAGAGGGCTATTTCGCGCCTCGAACAGGACGAGGGCGCACCGGATTCTCTCGAGTTCTTGCTTTCGGTCGACATCTTTAACGAGGGCATCGATATTCCCACGGTCAACCAGGTCATCCTTGCCCGCCCCACGCAGTCTGCGATCGTGTTTGTCCAGCAGCTGGGCCGCGGTCTGCGTATCGACGAACAGAAAGAGTTCGTCACGGTCATCGACTTCGTGGGCAATTACAAGTCGAACTACAACATCCCTGTGGCGCTCTATGGCGACCGCAGCCTTGAGCGCGAGAAGCTGCGTCGCCTGGTTGCCGATGGTGGCAACTCCGTTACCGGCCCAACCGTTATCCAGTTCGATGAGATCGCTCGCAAGAACGTTCTCGAGAGCGTGAACACCGCAACTCTCAGTACCGTTTCCACGCTTCGTCGTGCCTACCGAAACCTGCGTATGAGGCTCGGACGTATCCCCTCGCTTGCCGACTTTGCCCAGCTTGGCGAGGTGTCGCCTCGCCTGGTGTTCGAGAACAAGTCGCTTGGGTGCTATCACATGCTGCTTGCCGGGGTTGAGAAGGAATATACGGTCTCGTTTAGCGAGGACGAGGTTACCTACCTGCGGTTTATTTCGAATAGGCTCGCGGACGGCAAGCGTCCTACCGAGCTGATTGTTCTTCGCGAGCTTATGCGCGGACATGCGGATCACGATGGTCTGATTGACTGCTTGCGCTCGTTTGACATGCTGTCTGACTTCGGGGTGGGTTCCGCGGAGCACTATGAGCGAGAGCTCGAAAGCGCAAGACGCATTTTCTCGCTTGAGTTCTTCGATGAGGTGGCAAAGAGAAATCTTCTGCCGGTCATTAATGAAGACGACTGGACTCTTACTCCCCGATTTGCCTCGTGTTTCGCAAACCCAGAGCTTTCCAAGCAGGTTGGCGAGGTTATTGAGTACGGGAAAGAACTTGCGCGCAAGGAATACGCCGTTTCATTCGACAAGAACATTCGTCTCTGCCTGGGTGAGCGCTACACGCGTGCGGACTTCTGCCGTCTCGCTTGTTGGGATAAGGACGAGCACGGAACGATCAATGGCTATTCGTTTAAGACCAACGACTGGCCCATCTTCGTTACCTATCACAAGTCCGACGATGCCTCGCAGAGCGTTCGCTATGAGGACGAGTTTGAGTCTCCCTCGCGTTTCATCTGGTTCTCCCAGAATAACCGCAGCTTTGGGAGCAAGGACTACGCGAAGCTACGTTCGTTTGACTCATCTGCGCAGCGTATTCACTTGTTCGTGAAGAAGGATGACTCCGAGGGCTCGGACCACTACTATCTCGGTACGCTCTCGTTTGACCTTGCCGATGTCGCCGAGGAGAAGCGGCCAAATTCCAATGGCGAGCAAGCTCCCATTCTCCGCGTTCCCTTTACCCTCAACCAGCCGGTTGCCAGGGACACGTACCGGTATCTCATGAGCTAGATCGTGGGGTTTATGGATCTAAGCCCTTCTCGCGCATATGGATAGCCGAGATCGATAGCCTCCCCTTCGTCCGGCGCGAAGGGGAGGCTATTTATGGAGGATCTGATCCGGTGGTATGTCGAGACTCTCATCAAGGCGATGAGGCTTATGGATGTCAAGGATGGCCCCTGCTATCGAGTGGCCGACGGAACCTATGCTCGGGCGGTCTCTTTCGAGTTGCTCTTCGGCAATGCTCTCGAGCAAACTGCCTGGATGCTCCTACGCAATGGCGATATGACGGGCGAGCTTGAACGTTGGACAATTCTCGTGAGCAAGCATCGGGAAGATGCTTGCTGGCTCGAGAATACGCTCGAGAGCGAGTTCATGGAGTCCGAACTTGCCCTTTGCTACTACACCGAATTATGAACTGCTCGGCCAGTTGGTCTAGACTTGTCGGACACAAACACGTACGCGCAGCGAGGGGAGGGCCATGGTTTCCGAGGCAACGCGCCACGTGATGCAGGCGAACAAGTCAAAGAACACCAAGCCCGAGCTCAGGGTGCGCGCGGCCCTGCGCGAGGCTGGCCTGCCTGGGTATCGCCTGCACTGGAAGGCCGCTCCCGGCAAGCCCGACATCTGCTATCCCGGCCGCAAGGTCGCCATCTTTGTCAACGGCTGCTTCTGGCATTGCTGCCCCTACTGCGCCCTCTCCACACCAAAGTCTAACGTCGAGTTCTGGACCGCCAAGTTCGCCCGCAACCGCGCCCGAGACGAGCGCGACCGCGAGCAGCTTGCCCGCGACGGCTGGAAGGTCATCACCGTTTGGGAGTGCCGCCTCAAGAAGAACCGCTTTGACGCCACCGTTGCCCGCGTGGCAGACGAGGTGCGCCGCGCGGGTTCCCCATCAAATAAAGCCAAGGTCGCACCCCGTGGGGACAAAGGGCCCGTCCCCCTGTCCCCGGCGGCCACGCTTGCCTGGCCAGACGGCCCCGGCTGCGTCATCGAGGTGGGCACCGCTCCCGCCTGGCGCCATCGCCAGCGTGCCAAGAAGCTCCGTTCGCGTCATAATAAGACAATTACGTCTCACGGAGCCGGCGCCCGCGCGCGCCATCGCCGCAGGTAGCAACAGGAGGTGCAGCATGGCAGTCTACGTCACGTCTGATGCGCACGGCCACGTCCGGGCGCTCGACGAGGTGTTGGATCAAATCTCGCTCGCAAGCGACGACGTGCTGTACGTCCTGGGAGACCTCATCGACCGCGGCCCGGACCCCCTGGGTGTCATCTTGCTGGTGCGCTCGCTGCCCCAGGCCCGCGTGCTCATGGGCAACCACGAGCAGCTCATGCTGCATGCCACAGCCCACACGGGCGCTCCCAGGGACGGCGAGTTTGATCTCTCGGGGCTCGACAACATCACCTTCACCGACTGGTTCGACTGGATGAACAACGGCGGCAACGCCACGGCCACCCAGCTGTGCCAGCTTAGGGAAGACGAATACGACGAGGTCATCTCCTGGGCCTCTGGCCTGCCGCTCTATGACGTCGCCGTGGCTGGTGGCCACACGTTTGCGCTCGTGCACGCGGGCATTGACGCGGGCTTCGTCTCCGAGTGGCGCGAGGCCCATCCCGAGGCAGACCCGTGCGAGCCTGCTGCCCTTCTCGACCTTTTGGGCTGCCAGCCGGCAGACGTCCTGCTGTGGATGCGCGACGGCCTGGCGTTTCCCACGAGGCTCGTGGACGGGGGCGGCCACGGCCCCGTCGTGGTGGCCGGCCACACGCCGTCGCCGCTGCTCGCGAGCCTTGCCGGCTTGTCCGAGGAGCAGTGCATGACATCCGAGCGCAAGGGCAAGGTCGTTGTCTATGGCGCGCGCGAGGCCACGGGCAACAGGGTCGACCGCATCGACATCGACTGCGCCGCGGCGAGCGGCCACGGCATGGGCCGCGTGGGAGTGCTGCGCCTCGACGACCTCGCGTGCTTCTACGCAGACATCCGAGAGGGCGAGTAGCCATGGACTGGGACGTGCGCCCGGGTGCCTCCGCCCCTGCCCGCGATCTTCTGCACGGGTGCGTTGAGCTGGAGGAATGCCCCGGCGGATGGGTCCGCCCGCAGCGCTTCTCGGCCATGCAACGGCGTGCCCTCTCAAGCTGCCTTGCGTGGTATCCCGGCATCTTTCGCCAGATGGCGGCCTGCACCGCGGGCGTGCGCCTTGAGTTCGAGACAGACGCCACGCAGGTGCTTGTCGAGTTTGCGGCAGACACCGAGCCGCGTGCCACGAGAAACGTGCTCAAGGGCATAAAGCCTGAGGTGGGGGACGCCACCGCGCCCCATGACGGGCTGTCGGCCGACGTCGACGGCAAGCACCTGTCGCGCGTGGTGCTGGTGCCTGATGTTGCGGCCGCGCCCGGCGAGGCGGGTCCGGGCGTCCTGCTTGACCTGGGC
>NZ_CEVYAT010000061.1:0-8751 GCF_982402205.1 Parolsenella sp.
CGACCCACCGGGCGCCTTCCTTTTGTCTGGGCCAACGCGGGGCCGCCGGGCGGGGACCCCCGGCAGGTGGCCCTTTCTTTGTAACGGGCCCTGGGCACCGCGGGCGTCCCCTTCGTCTCGGAGCTTTAGCCTGCGCTACCGATGAGTTCTATGTGGTGTCCTCCTACTTGAGTGCTTGGTGTATTCTTCGCCTGACGTTATTACTTCTCTTGTTGGGTGTTGTCATGGGTCATGTTAGGGATTTGCTCGACAGGCTCCCTCACATCTATAAGACGATGTTCGGTCATTGCGTTATTAAGACGGTTCGTCTTGAGAACGGCGACTTGGTGCGCGTGCTACAGGTTGGCGGCGTGTACCAGAGCGCCTCCTATGTCGATGAACGTCGTCTTGATCCGGTGTTCTCTTACTATTTCGGCTTTGACCATGCGTTTGATGGAGACCAGAAGCCTACTCGAGTTCTGATGATTGGCGGAGGGGGCTATTCGTGGCCCAAGCATGTGGCCAAGGACTACCCCTTTGTCTCATCGCTCGATGTTGTCGAGATTGACCCTGCCGTTACTTCTCTTGCGCGTAAGTGGTTCTTCCTTGATGAATGCATGCAGCGGTATCCCGGGGTCATCAATCCTATCGAGGCTGATGGCAGGTCTTATCTCCAGGCTGCACCCGCTTCTTCCTATGACTGCATTGCCATCGACGCTTTCTCTGGGTGTGAACCGGTCGTAACCTTGGCTACGGTTGAGGCCGCCGTTGCTGCCGCTCGCGTACTTGGTCCCAGCGGCGTTCTTGTCTCTAACGTAGTGTCTGCAAATGAGGGACAGGACGTGTCGTTCCTCTTTAGGTATATGTCGTCTCTTCGCGAGGCATTTGAGCACGTCTACGTGCTCCCCTGCGACAGCGATGAGCTTTCAGTCGAGGATAATTACATCGTCTACGCGACCAACGGCTCCGTTGTGCCCGATGGCGTTCTCCCCTATGAAGGCTCCATGCTCCTGGCGCCCATGCGCGATGGGGGCTAGCTGGCAAACCAGGGGATATCGACGCCGGGCACGCCTCCGCCCGCAGGAAGCTCGTAGCTTGTGATATAGCCCGTCCAGCCATTGACGCGTTTCCTCATGCCCTCGATGTCGAGCGTGCCGTAGGCAAATCCCTTACGAACGAGCTCGGGTGGAACGTATTCGTCGTACTTCTCGAACAGGGGAAGCTCGTCCTTGTAAAGAAGCTCCATGGGATCGAACTTGCTTGCCGCCTCGGTTGTCACGACGTCGAAGAACTCCTTGGGTCCCGCCGACATCACAAAGGTGAGGTAGTAGGGTCTCGACGAATCGATTCCTTTCAGGCCAAGCTGCTTTGCGCATTTGATCTTGAGCAGCCTCTCGAGGGCGAGGAAGGCGTAGCTCCCAAGCCAGGGGAAGAGGGCCCAGGTGTTTCCGCCCAGGTTGATGAGCGGGTGAATGTCTATCTGCGCGGCGGCCGCGGCTCTGCGCGCAAGCGCAAGCCTGCCCACTGCGTTCTTCATGAGGTAGGGATAGGCGCTGCGCTCCTCGAGGACCTTGAGCAGGCGCTCGAGCACGTGGGTGTGGATGTCGCCGGGGCACTCGCCAAAGTAGGCGGGAACCTTGCCGCGCACCTTTGTGGCGTAGACGATGTGACGCTTGTGGTCGACGTCCTCGACGAGCCACGTGGCTCCCGCGATGGCGATCTTCTCGCCCGCCGGGGGAGGGGCCACGATGGTGCCGAGCTCGGCTGAGTCGCTGCGCACGGTGTACTCGATGTTTTCCTGGAAGACGGCGTAGAACTTGTATGAGCTGGCCACGCGCTCGCCCGAAAGGCCCACGATGAGCCCGTCCGTTTCCGTTTGCTCGATCTGCCCCGTGAGGAGCAGGTGACGAAGCATGACGCGGAAGTCATCGGGGGAGACTCGGTGGAAGACGGTCAGGTTGAGCACGCGCTGCGCCAGCTCGGCGGGCGTGAGCTCGCCTTCGCTTGCGAGCGTGGCGATGGTCTGGTGGTAGAGCAGGCTGTAGGGGAGCCGGTCGAGTCGGGGAGGCTCCACCCAGTGCTCCTCGCGATAGAGCTGTACGAGGGCGATTCCCTGAAGCAGCTTCCAGGGGATGGTCTCGGGCAGAAGCGCCCGCGGCTCAGGTGGCTCCTCTCGCATGACGAACCACATCTCGGGTGGGGTGCCGCGCCTGCCCGTGCGGCCCATGCGCTGCAGAAACGAGCTCACGGTGAAGGGCGCGTCGATCTGGAAGGCCCGCTCGAGCCTGCCGATGTCGATGCCGAGCTCGAGCGTCGAGGTGGTGATGGTGGTGAGGGCCTGGGAGTCGTCCCTCATGAGCTCCTCGGCAGACTCGCGCAGGGAGCTCGAGAGGTTGCCGTGATGGATGAGAAAGCGGTCTGCCTCGTGGCTGGCCTCACAATAGCGGCGAAGCTCAGTGCAGACGGCCTCGGCGTCCTCGCGCGAGTTGGCAAAGACGAGGCACTTCTTGTTGCGTGCGTGCTCAAAGATGTAGCCCAGGCCGGGGTCTGCCTCGCGTGGCGCCGCGTCGCTGGGTGCGTCGAGCGCCGGGCTTGCCGCATGGTCCGTGGGTTCCTCGACCTCGTCTGGGACGATGCTCTGGAGGGTGAGCTCGCGCGCCTGCTTGGCGTCTGCGCCCCTGGCCTTGCGAATGTAGTCGATGCCGCGCAGGGCCTCCTCTGCCTGCCCGCCCATGGCGTCTGCCGCCTGGGGGCCGCTGAGGTAGAAGTGTTCCATGGAGAGACGCCAAGTGCGCTGTGGCTCTTCGACGCGGGGAACCACCCAGCCACGGCCGGTGCCGGCGGAGAGGAAGGCGCCCACGGCCTGCGGGTCTCCGATGGTGGCGGACAGGCCGATGCGCCGCGGGTTGACGCCCGCCATGCGACAGAGGCGCTCGATGAGGCAGATGGTCTGGCCACCGCGGTCTCCGCGCAGCAGGGAGTGGACCTCATCGATGACGATGAAGCGCAGGTCGCAGAAGAGCCTCGAGATGGCGGCGTGCTTGCGCAGCAGCAGGGCCTCGAGCGACTCGGGCGTGATCTGCAAGATGCCGCTTGGGTTCTTGAGCATCTTGGCCTTGTGGGAGGCCGAGACGTCTCCGTGCCAGTGCCACACGGGGATGTTCGCCTCGGCACAGAGGTCGTTGAGGCGTAGGAATTGGTCGTTGATGAGTGCCTTGAGAGGGCCGATGTAGATGGCACCCACGCTGGCGGGAGGGTCCTCGTCGAACAGCGAGAGGATGGGGAAGAAGGCGGCCTCGGTCTTTCCCGAGGCGGTCTGGGCGGTGAGCAGCACGTTTGCGTCGGTGTCGAAGATGGCTTCGGCGGCGGCGACCTGGATGCCCCTCAGGCTCTCCCACTCATGGTCGTAGATGAAGTCCTGAATGAACGGAGCAAAGCGCTCGAACGTGCCCATGCACCCTCCTCTCGAATGGCGTGGCTGCTAGATTTTGAACTCGGCAAAGCTGCGCTGGCCGGGCTGCTCGGCCTCGCCGGACGCGCCGCCCGAGGTGGCCGTGGCAAACTGGTTGGAGCCCAGCAGCTCCTCCATGCCCATCTCGGGGTTCTGGCATAGGATGTCGAGAAGCTCGATGAAGTCCCTGATGACCTCGCGCGGGGTGAGGTGGGTGTCTGCGCCCACGCGGCCAAACTCGATCTCGAGGAAGCGCACGAGGTCCTCGGTGCCAAGCCTGCGCTCGTAGCCAAAGTAGCCGGCGTGAATGTCGGCGAGCTTCTCGATGAGGACGAGCAGCTCCTCGTAGGTGAGCGGATTGAGGTGGATCACGGGGGCGAGCATGTCCAACAGGCCCTCCCGCGCAAAGCGGCCCTCGGAAAGGCGGCTGCGCAGGGCCTCGTAGGAGTAGACGCCGCGCCTGCGGTCCTCGATGGACTGGGGCGTGCCTCCCATGATGATGCCCAGGTAGTGCGCCTTGCCCTGGAGCGTGTCGTTGTACATCGTGAGAATCTTCTCGTAGTTGTACTGGCGCGTGATGGAATTGGGAATCTTATAGAGGTTCACGAGTTCATCGATGAGGACGAGCATGCCCTCGTAGCCCGCGCCCTTGAGGAAGCGTGCAAAAAGCTTGAGGTAGTCGTACCAGTTGTCGTCGCAGATGCAGACGTTGACGCCAAGGTCCTGGCGGGCCTCGGTCTTGGTTCGGTACTCGCCGCGCAGCCAGCGCAGCACGGCGCTGCGGCGCTCGTCGTCGCCGCCCGCCGCGGCGTAGTAGATGCGCATGATGCGGGCAAAATCGAAGCCGTGGACCATCTCCTCGACGGGCGCCATCTGGGCCTCGAGCGCCGCCGTGGCGTCTGGGGCCTTCTCGATGTTGGCGACCCAGCGGTCGAGAACGAGCTGCAGGGCGCCGCCTTCGGGTCGCGTCTTGGTGGAGACGTTGCGGATGAGCTCGCGGTAGGTGGCAAGGCCCTGGCCGCTGTTGCCCTGCAGGCGACGCTCGGGCGAGAGGTCTGCATCTGCCACGACGAAGCCCTTGCCCATCGCGTGGGTTCGGATGGTTTGGAGCAGGAAGCTCTTTCCGGCGCCGTAGCGGCCCACGAGGAAGCGGAAGCTCGCACCACCGTCGGCGATGAGGTCAAGGTCGTGGAGCAGCGCGGCAATCTCGGTCTTGCGGCCAACCGTGATGTAGGGAAGGCCGATCCTGGGGACGACGCCGCCCTTGAGGGAGTTTATGAGCACCGCGGCGATGCGCTTGGGCACGCGCGGGGTGTTGCTGGGTTCGCTGGGGCTCATGGGAGAAGGGCTCCTCTCAGGTCTTGCAGGTAATCCTCGATGATCTGGGGGCCGCCGTCGACAAACTCGATGGCCGTGTCTCCCAGAAGGTCGAAGAGCTTCTCGTTGATGGAGTCGACCATCATGTCAGGGGAGACGGTTCCAAAGTTGGGCTGGCCGCCCTCGAGCAGGGTGCTCACGATGGCGAGCTCTGCGCTCGTGAGGCCATAGGGGCCCTCCTGGGCACCCTGGAGCTCCGAGGCCGCGGTCTGACGCTTGGGACTGTCCTCGGCACCCGATGCGCCCTCTGGCGGCGCGAGGGGGCCTTCTGTGACCCGCCCCTCGATGCGGGGACTGTCGCTCGTGCATTCGAGCGCGGGGCCGGCCGCGGCTGCGTCTGCGTGGCTGGGCACGGGATCGGCTACGACCGCGGGCGTGGCAAGGTCGGACGCGCCCGCGCGCTCCTCGTCGACGAGCAGGGCCTCGCGCGTGACGCTGGCCGCCGCGCGGATCTGGTCGAGCTGGCCCAGGTCGATCCTCACGCGGCGCGCCTCGCGCTGGCGCTCCCACTCGAGGCGCGCCGCGATTTGCTCGTCGATGATCTTGGCGAGGTACTTGGGCGTGGCGCCCTCGGCGAGCGGGTGCTCGTAGTCGAGGACGAGGCGCAGGCGCTGGTCGATGGTGCGCACGATGCTGCCAAGCTTGGCATTGCGGCCGCGGCTCTCGAGGTACTCCTCGCGATGCCATGCGCCGCGGGCGCAGACGTAGCGGTTGACCTCGTCGAGCTCGTAGGTGCAGTCCTCATGGCGCCGGGGCGCCCAGAACACGGCCGAGGCGAACATGGGATAGCTCTTGGCAAGCGGCGAGCCAAAGAGGGTCTCGACAAGGCCACTTTTGCGGTGCTTGTCGTAATAGACGGCAAGCTGGGAGAGCGAGCCGCAGGTGACGGCCACAAGCGTGTCCGGCCGCTCCCTGTAGAGCCTGCTCGACCCCAGCTGGTAGCTCGAGAGCTTCTCGAGCGCGTTGAGGAGCTCGTCTTGGACGGGTGAGCTCGCGAGCGTGGAGACCTCGCGCCAGGTGGCGAGCCCCCGCTTGAGGGCGACGACGGCCTGGTCGAACTCGAGGTCGACGTAGGGGGTGATGAGCTCGACGGGCAGGTTGTGCCAGGCCGCGTAGTCGCGCAGCCAGCGCTTGGCATGACGGTCGAGCTTGCCGTCGAAGACGCGGTAGCTCTGCCACAGCGAGCAGATCTTTTCGAAGCCGTCGCGCGCGTCGCTGGCCCCCACGCCGCACAGCAGCTCGTAGAAGAGCACGAAGACGAACGAGAGGCTGGTGGGCGACACCTTGCCCTGGCGCACCTGCGTGCGCCACGAGAAGTAGCGGCGCAGGTCACGGTTGCTCATGTCCTCGTAGGTGGGGAAGTAGTGGCTGAAGGTGGAGTAGAACGGGACGTCGTCCTCGTAGTCCTCCATGACGCGGGCCTGCTCGTAGAAGAGCTTGGCGGCCGGCCACATCCTGGCCTCGGGGTTGCGGACGATGGCGCGCATCTGCTCGATGCGCTCGGGGAGGTAGCTTGCCATCTGCGAGCCGCGCGAGACGATGGGCTCGTCGGTATAGACGCGCGTGGCGAAGGCCCCGGTCTGGCGTCCCTCGGCCTGCGCGTTTATGCGGTCGATGATGCTCTGGATGTCTGCCCTCGCCACGATGCCTCCCCTCAACATGGGTGCGAGAACAGCATCATACCACGATGACGAACATGTGTTTGTAATGAGAAAGGACGGCGATGCCCTTGTCGGCTACACGAAGGCGCAGACCACGGCGATGGCCACGGCAGGCAGCATGTTGGCCGGCTTGAACGTGCGCGGCCAGATGAGGTTGACGCCCACGCAGAAGATGAGGGCGGAGCCCACGAGCGAGAGGTTGGCGAGCGCGGCGGTGGTCATGATGGGGTGGAGCAGCGTGGCGAGCGCGGTGACCGTGCCCTGCAGCACGCCCACCGGCAGGGCCGCGAACAGGCAGCCGCGCCCCATTGAGGCGGCCATCGAGCAGACGATGACGGCGTCGAGCGCTCCCTTGAGGGCAAGCGTCGACCAGTCGCCCGGCAGACCATCCTGGATGGACCCCACGATGGCCATGGCGCCGATGCAGACGGTGAGCGAGGCCGAGACGAACCCGTCGACGAAGCGCGTGTCCCCCGAGCTGCCGGTCTTGTCGCGCAGCCGCTCTCCCAGGGTCTCGAAGCGGGCGTCGATGTCGAGCAGCTCGCCCGCGACGGTGCCAAGCGCGAGCGAGACGAGCATCATCATGGTGCCTTGGGTGGAGAGGGAGATGGTGCCGTCTGCCGCGGCCTGCGCCACCAGCATGTGCTGCATAACGCCCGACGCTCCCACAAAGATGACGCACACGCCGCAGGCATGCAGCAGGGCCTGCTGCATGCGGTCGTCGATGATGCCACTGGCAAGCAGCCCCACCGCGCCGCCGGCGACGATGCAGGCGACGTTGATGAGCGTTCCGAGACCGAGCATTTGGCTCCTTTGCATACGCTGGCAACCTTTCAGTATAAGCTCGTGGTAGCGGGCGGGGTCGTAGCGCGGGCTATGGTGCGGGCGGGCCGCGGTAACGGACGGTGCCCCGGCGCAGGGCCGGTGCCGGCGGGCCGCTGCGCGAATCTCGCAGCTCGCGCGCTCGCTGCGGCGCGTATAGTTACGGCTAGACCAAGAGACGGAGGACGCGTGGCCTAACCTGAGAAGATCCGAACCGGGCCGTCGCTTCCTCGAGCCCGCCGATGTCGAGTTCTTCGCTGAGGAGGACATCGACCTCGTCAAGTCCTCGAAGGACCCCTCGAAGGTTTGTCCCGTCGAGGCCGCTCTCTCCATCATGGAGGCCGCCGACGAGATGTGGGCCTTCCTCGAGAAGAAGTTCTCTTCCGAGGAGAACCCGAGCTGCAGCGTGCCTTGGGCCAAGTAGGAGAGGGACGCTTCCATCCGCTGGGCAACTCTTCACAAATTGAACGCTTACGGAGGGATGGCGTTCTGTGGTAGGGTTGCCCATGCAACATAGGATGTAGTCGCAGCCATGCATGCGCATACGGGCGAGATGAAGTTCAAACTTCGTCTCGCCCGTTTTTTGTTGGCGCGGCCATCGCCGCGGGCACAGCCTGCGGAGACAAACGGAGAGGAATCGCCCACATATGCCTACCAACAAGCGAGAGAGCCTGATCTTCACCGTCATCATGTGCTTCTGCATGGTGCTTTGGATGTCCATCTACAACGTCGCGCGCATGTACGGACACGTTGGGATTGACGTGATTGTCGATGCTTGGATTGGTTTTCCGCCTGCCTATGTCTTTGCGATGCTGTGCGACGTGTTTATCGCGGGACCGCTCGCCAAAGGCTTTGCGTTCAAGTATCTCGTGACGCCGGGGAAGAGTTCTCCCCGCGCGATGACGCTCGCGGTCTCCAGCTGCATGGTTGTCCCGATGGTGATCATCATGTCGCTCTATGGTGCCTTTGAGGGGGCCTTCCATGCTGGCACGCTCGCGATTGTCCCCATGGCCTGGCTTTCGAACATCCCTTGGAACTTCGCGATGGCTCTGCCGTGGAACCTCCTTGTAGCCGGTCCCTTTGCTCGCCTTGTGTTCCGTCGCGCGTTTCCCGTGGGGACCGTGCTTGAGAAGCCGGTCGAGCCGATGAACCTCGGGGCCCTTGGTGGCGAGGACGAGAAGGACGGCTTCGCTGCCGAGGCGGTATAGCCAGACCTATACTCAGGGAAGGCAGGCCTACGGGACCTGCGTTTCCTCGACTGGGAGGCATTGCATGGAGATTGACGGCATCCAGATTAAGAAGGTGGCGTCGGTCGGTGCCGGCGTCATCGGGTATAGCTACGCGCTTAAGTTCGCGATGGCCGGGCTTGACGTGTGGGCGCAGAACCGCACGGAGGAGTCGAGCGAGCTCGCGCGCGAGCGCGTGGCGGCTTCGCTGGAGTCCCTCGTGAAGAATGGCGTC
>NZ_CEVYAT010000062.1:0-8713 GCF_982402205.1 Parolsenella sp.
CGACGACGCCGCCCCGGCCGAGCAGGCAGACCCCGAGCCTGAGCGCGCCCCCACCTCTGTCGCAGCCCTCTATGGCCTCGACGACGATGATGACGATGACGACCTCAACGACGAGGAGGACGCATAATGCCCGTCGGACCCGCAAGAATGCCGCTGCTCGATCACCTGAGCGAGCTGAGGCGGCGCCTCACCATCATCATCGTGTGCGTGCTCGTGACGACGGTCGTTGTCTACATGGCCACGCCCACGCTCATCCGGGTTCTTATCGACCCGATTCGTCAGTTCATGCCCGACGGCGGCAAGCTCTACGTCACCACGGCGCTCGGCGGCTTTACCCTGCGCTTTAAGGTGGCCATGTTCTTTGCCGTGATCGTGTGCTGCCCCATTATCATCTTCCAGACGCTCGGCTTCTTCATGCCGGCGCTCAAGCCCTCCGAGCAGAAGTGGGTTGGCCCCACGGTGGCCGCCCTCGTCTTTCTGTTCTTCTTTGGCATGATCTTCTGCTACCTGGTAATCCTTCAGGCGACCTTTGGCTGGATGCTCGACCAGACCAACGACTTCGCGGCCGTCTTCGCCAACGCCGAGGACTACATCAACATGATCACCCTGCTCGAGCTTGGCTTTGGCTGCGCATTCGAGCTGCCCCTGGTGATCTTCTACCTGCTCATTTTCCACCTCGTGCCCTACAAGACCATGCGCGAGCAGTGGCGCTTCATCTACGTTGGCCTGCTCGTCGCCAGCGCCGTCGTAACGCCCGACGCAAGCCCCGTCACGATGTTCCTGATGTTCGCCGCGGTCATCGTGCTGTACGAGGCCTCCCTGTTCCTGGCTCGCCGCGTGCTCGTGGCCCGCGACGGCAAGGCGTCGCTCAAGTGGTCGCGCGATGAGTACCAGGAGCACAAGTTCAACGAGGATTAACGCATGAAGCTCGTCATCACCGAGAAGAACGATGCCGCCGAGAAGATCGCGGCCCTGCTCTCAGAGGCTGGTAAGCCCAAGAAGGACAAGGTCTACGACACTCCCGTCTACCGCTTTACGCGCGGTGGCGAGGAGTGGGTCACGATTGGCCTGCGCGGTCACATCCTGGCGCCGGACTTTCCCACCGAGCTCAAGTTCAGCGACAGCCAGGGCTGGTATGCCGTCTCGGCCGAGGGCGAGGTCCTTCCCGCCGACGTCCCCGACGGCCTGCCCCGTCCTCCGTTCAAAAAGAAGAAGCCGTTCCTCGAGGACGGCGTCGACATCAAGGGCTGGAAGGTCCCGAGCCTGCCCTACCTTGTGTGGGCGCCCGTCGAGAAGCTTCCCGCCGAGAAGGGCATCATCCGCTCGCTGAAGAACCTCGCCAAGAAAGCCGACTCGGTTGTCATTGGCACGGACTTCGACCGCGAGGGCGAGCTCATCGGCTCCGACGCGCTGGCCCAGGTGCTCGAGGTCAACCCCGGCGTGCCCGTCTCGCGTGCCCGCTACTCCGCCTACACCCGCGCCGAGATCGAGCATGCCTTCGCCAACCTCGTCGACCTCGATCAGAACCTGGCCGACGCCGGCGAGAGCCGCCAGTACATCGACCTCATCTGGGGCGCCGCCCTCACGCGCTACCTCACGATGGCGCGCTTCGGAGGCTTTGGTAACGTCCGCAGCGCCGGCCGCGTGCAGACGCCCACACTTGCCCTCGTGGTGGAGCGCGAGCGCGAGCGCCTCGCCTTCGTGCCGCAGGACTACTGGGTCATCAACGGCCGTTCCGCCGGTCCCGGCGAGCTCGACGACGCCGCCTTCAGGATTGCCCACGCGCAGGGCCGCTTCACCGACCATGATGCCGCCGCCACGGCCTTTGGCCACGTCGATGGTGCCACCGAGGGCACCGTCACCGCGGTGACCAAGCGCTCGCGCACCCAGCGCCCGCCCGCGCCGTTCAACACCACGAGCCTGCAGGCCGCAGCCGCCGCGGAGGGCCTCTCGCCTGCCCGCACGATGCGCCTTGCCGAGAGCCTCTACATGGACGGTCTCATCTCGTACCCACGCGTCGACAACACGGTCTACCCCGACTCGCTCGACCTGCGCGCCACGGCCAAGATGCTCGCTGGCGTGCCGCAGTACGCGCCCTACGTGAATAAGCTCGTGGCCGCCCCCGAGCTCCATGCCACGCGCGGCAAGCAGTTCGACACCGATCACCCGCCCATCTACCCCACGGGCGTGGGCTCGCCGGACAAGCTGCAGCCCGCTGAGTGGAAGCTCTACAACCTCATCGCGCGACGCTTCCTCGCTACGCTCTCCGACTCTGCGACCATCGAGGGCACCAAGCTTTCGATCGACATCGCGGGCGAGCCCTTCTCCGCCTCGGGCGACGTGCTCAAGGTGCCAGGGTTCCGTGCCATCTACCCGTTTGGCCTCAAGCGCGACGACCAGCTGCCCTCCCTGTCTGAGGGCGATAAGGTCGACGTGGCCGACCTCAAGCTCGAGGCCAAGCAGACCGAGCCTCCCGCGCGCTACAGCCAGGGCAAGCTGATCCAGGAGATGGAGAAGCGCGGTCTTGGCACCAAGTCGACGCGCGCGAGCATCATCGAGCGCCTCTACACGGTCAAGTACCTCAAGAACGATCCCGTCGAGCCCAGCCAGCTGGGCATGGCCATCATCGACGCCCTGCACACCTACGCGCCGCGCATCACCTCGGCCGAGATGACCAGCGAGCTCGAGCAGGACATGACCAAGGTGGCCCAGGGCCAGGACTCCCAGGACCAGGTGGTCTACCACTCCCGCGCGCTGCTCGCCGGCATGCTCGACGCCCTCATCGAGCACAAGGACGACCTGGGCGAGGCCATCGCCGATGCCGTTACGGCCGACGCCCGCGTGGGCACCTGCCCCAAGTGCGGCAAGGACCTCGTGGTGAAGTCGAGCGCCAAGACCCGCGGCAGCTTCGTGGGCTGCATGGGCTGGCCTGACTGCGACGTGACCTATCCGCTGCCGAGCGGCGTGCGTTACGAGGCCATCGAGGGCGAGGCCGGCGTGTGCCCCGAGTGCGGCGCGCCGCGCATCAAGTGCAAGCCGTTCCGCGCCAAGGCCTACGAGATGTGCGTCAACCCCAAGTGCCCCACCAACTACGAGCCCGACCTCAAGGTGGGCGAGTGCAAGGTGTGCGCCGAGGCGGGCCGTCATGGCGATCTCATCGCGCACAAGTCAGAGCGCTCGGGCAAGCGCTTCATCCGCTGCACCAACTACGACGACTGTGGCGTGAGCTACCCGCTGCCTGCGCGCGGTAAGCTCACCGCCACCGACGAGACGTGCCCCGAGTGCGGCGCGCCCATGATCATCGTTGAGACGGCCCGCGGCCCGTGGAAGAAGTGCGTGAACATGGACTGCCCCACCAACGAGCGCAAGACGCCCGCGCGCGTCCGCGCCGGCGCCGCGAGAGGTGGGGCCAAGACGGCCGCGAAGACCGCCGCCAAGTCCACCATCAAGAAGACAACCACCAAGAAGACGACCAAGCGTGCCACCTCGAAGAAGTCCGGAGAGGCGGCCGAGTAGGGGGAAGCATGTTCGAGTCTAGTCCGCAGCCAGAGGGCCTCGAGAACGTCCGTCTCGTCCTGACCGACATGGACGGGTCGCTGCTGCTCGAGGACAGCACCATTCCCGATGGCCTCGAGGAGCGCATTGACGCGCTCGAGAGCGTGGGGGCCGAGCTTGCCGTGGCGAGCGGCAGGCCCATGTACACCCTGCGCGACAACCTGGGGCCGCTCTTCGACAAGATGATGGTCATCGCCGACAACGGCGGCCGCGTCTTCGACCGTGGCAAGCTGCTCTTCCAGACCAACCTCAAGGTCGAGGACTACCGCCGCATGGCCTGCGTGACGCGCGAGCGCGGCGACTTTGGTTTTGTCTGCGGCATTGAGGGCTGCTACGTCGACAGGCGCGCGCTCGCCTGGGAGGACTTCATTCGCAACTTCTACAGCAAGTGCACCTTCGTCGACGACCTCACGACACTCGACGTCGAGGCCGACAAGTACACGGTGCTCTTTCCCAACAACGACGCGATGGACAAGATCGACTCCTACCGTGCCGAGATCGGCGACGAGTTCTCCTATGCCTGCGGTGGCATCATGTGGGTCGACATCGTGCCTGACGGCGTGAGCAAGGGCACGGCCATCAACAAGATCTCTGAGCTCACGGGCATTGGCACGGACGAGATGGCCGCCTTTGGCGACGCGCCCAACGACGCCACGATGCTCGAGAACGTGGGCTTTGGCTACATGATGGCCAATGCCGTGCCCGAGATGCGGCGCCACGCGAACCTCGTGGCCCCCAGCAACGAGGAGCGTGGCGTGCTGCAGGTCATCGACCAGATCGTCGCCGCCCACAAGGCCGTGAGGTAGGGTTTCTCGCGGCAGTCGCGGCTTTTGGCGCCCAGCTGCTTTGACTGTAGGCCTGTGCCAGCTAGCTGGCACAGGCCTCTATTCGTATTTTGGGTGCTTCTGCATTCGTATTTTGTGTACGTCACCATTCGGATTTTGTGTGCGTAGACAATCGTATTATGTGATGGCGCGCAGTTTACCAGCGAGTTTGCTGAGGTTGCCTACCAGCTGCCTGATGGCGTTTATGTCATCCCCATTCGGTCTTTGGGTGCCTGAAGCCCTGCCTGCCTGGGGGCGAGTAGGATAGAAGAACTGGTCAAAGAGATGATTGGGGAGGTCATATGGCGCGTCGCGGTACGTTCATCACGCTCGAGGGCGTCGATGGGGCGGGCAAGTCGACCCAGGTGTTGATGCTGGTCGAGCGCCTGCGCGCGGCCGGCGCCGAGGTCGTGAGCCTGCGCGAGCCGGGCGGCACCCCCATCTCCGAGAAGATCCGCTCGCTCATCCTCGACCGCGCCAACGCCGAGATGGCCCCCGAGTGCGAGCTGCTCCTGTTCGAGGCGGCTCGCGCCCAGCTCGTGTGTGAGGTCATCGAGCCTGCCCTCGAGCGCGGGGCCACCGTTGTGTGCGACCGCTTCTACGACTCGACCCACGCCTACCAGGCCGGCGCCCGCGGCATGGACGACGCCCTCGTGACCCGTGCGAACGAGCTGGGCAGCTGCGGCGTTGTGCCCGACATCACCATCGTGCTCGACATGGAACCCGAGCGCGCCTTCATGCGCGCCGAGGGCCGCGGCGAGCACGACCGCATGGAGGCCGAGGGCCTTGCCTTCCAGCAGCGCGTGTGTGAGGACTACCGTGCGCTCGCCAAGCGCGAGCCCGCCCGCGTGAGGCTTGTCGACGCGATGGGCACGGCAGACGAGGTGGCCCTGCGCATTGACGCCGAGCTCGTGGCCGCAGGGACTGGCGTGGCCCATGAGTAGCGTGCGAGAGACGGCGACGCGGGAGGTGCCGCGAGCCCTCGACCGCATTGCGGGCCAGCCGCGCGTCCGCGACTTCTTTGCCGCGGTGGCGAGCTCGCGCAAGTTCAGCCACGCCTACCTGTTCGTGGGCGCCCCCGGCAGCGGCCAGCAGGACGCCGCCCTGGCGCTTGCCCAGTGCGTCATCTGCGAGCAGGGCGGCTGCGACGCCTGCGACGAGTGCATCCGCGTGGCGCACCGCACCCACCCTGACGTGCACTGGATCGAGCCCGAGGGCGCAAGCGGCTACGTCGTGGAGCAGGTGCGCAACCTCATCGCTGACGTCTCGCTGTCGCCCGTGCGCGCCTCCTCCAAGGTCTACATCCTCGACCGCGTGGACACCCTGCGCGACTCCTCGGCAAACGCCCTGCTCAAGACCATCGAGGAGCCTCCCGAGGGCGTCGTGTTCGTGCTGATGGCCCGCGCGACCGACGCTGTGCTGCCCACGATCGTCTCGCGCTGCCAGCTCGTGCCGTTTCGCCTGAGCAACCCCGCCGAGGCGGCACGCCGCGTGGCCGAGGCGAGCGGCGTTGGGGCGGGTGACGCCATCGCGCGCATAGCCCTCGACGTCACGATGACGCCGCAGCGCGCAGACGAGTTCATCGCCTCGCACAAGCGTCGCGACGCCCGCCTGCTCATGGTGCGCGCGCTCGACGGTCTCGCCCGCGACGACGCCTGGGACGTGCTCTGCGCGGCCCGCGACCTCACCCTGGCCGCCCAGGCTCCGCTCGACGACGTGAAGAGCCGCCAGGCCGAGGAGCTCGAGCGCGGCGCCGACTACCTCTCCACCAAGGCCGAGAAGCTCATCGAGCAGCGCAACAAGCGCGAGCTTACGGCTCGTGAGCGTTCGGGTATCATGGAACTTCTAGCAGCGGCGAGCTCGCTGCTGCGCGACGTGCTCATGCGCCTCGAGGGTGTGGACGAGCCCGTCGTCAACTCCGACTCTACCGATGTCGTCGAGCGCCTCGCCTCTCGGGCTACGAGCGCTGGCGTGCTCGCGGCCCTGCGTGCCGTAGACCAGGCCAATGACGACCTCGCCCATAACGTATCCCCCCAGCTGGTCCTCGAGACAATGCTGTGCACCTGCAAGGAGGCACTATGCCCACTGTCATTCCGGTGAAGTTTGCCTACGCCGCGCGCGACCTGTGGTTTGACCCTGCCGGCACCGACGCCGTCGAGGGCGACCACGTGATCTGTGCCACCGAGCGCGGAACCGAAATGGGTCTGGCCACGGGCGACCCGTTCGAGGTCGACCAAGCCGAGTACAACCGCAAGACCGACGGCGCCAAGCTCAAGAGCGTCATTCGCGTGGCAACCGACGAGGACTACGACCGCGCCGACAAGCTTGCCGAGCGCAGCGACCGCGCCTTCCCGACGTTCCGCCGCCTCGTCTCCAAGAGCGGCCTCGACATGAAGCCTGTTGCCGTCGAGTACCTCTTTGGCGGCGAGAAGGTCGTGTGCTATTTTTCCGCCGACGATCGCATCGACTTCCGCCAGCTCGTCCGCGACCTCTCGCGCGAGTTGCACGAGCGCGTCGACATGCGTCAGATCGGCGTGCGCGAGGAGGCCGCCCTCATGGGTGGCTTTGGCCACTGCGGCCAGGAGCTGTGCTGCACGCGCTTTGGCAGCGGCTTCGAGCCCGTCTCGATTCGCATGGCCAAGGAGCAGGACCTGCCGCTCAACTCCAACAAGATTAGCGGCGCGTGCGGGCGCCTCATGTGCTGCCTGCGCTATGAGTTCGAGGCCTACCGCGACTTCAAGCAGCGCGCGCCCAAGAAGAACGCCGTGATTCAGACGCCGCTGGGCACCGCCAAGATCGTCGAGTACGACACGCCCAAGGAGCAGCTGGCCCTGCGCCTCGAGAACGGCAAGCAGATCCGCGTGCCGCTCGCCGAGATGGAGGCGAGCGATGCCGCCAAGAAGAAGAGCGAGGAGCTGGGCTGCCCGTGCCGCCCCGACACGGTGCTGCGCTCCACGATGGACCGCCTCGCGAGTCCCGAGGTCCGTGCCGCGCTCGAGGAGATCGACCGCAAGAACGGCCTGATTCCCGAGGAGACGGTGGCCGCCGAGGACCTCTTCGTGACCGAGGGCCGCTCGGGCCGTCGCCGCCGCAACAAGGGCGGCAACAAGGGCGGCCGCTCCGAGGCCGCCGAGACCGCGCAGGCGCCGTCTGCCGAGGGCGAGACCACGAGGCGTCGCCGCAGGCACAAGACTGTCGAGGTTGCCGTCGAGGACGCCCAGAGCCTTCCGGGCCAGTCCGACTCCGCCTCTGCCAAGAAGAGCGCGCCTGGTGAGGGCAGACGCTCGAGGCGTCGTCATCACAGCGAGCAGGAGGCGGGCGAGCAGCGCGAGGAGCAGCAGCCCACGAGCCGCCGCGAGCGTCGCCACAACGTGCAGAAGGGCGAGGGTGAGCAGTCTCAGCGGCCCCAGCGCGAGCAACGGGCCAAGCAGGAGCAGGCCGAGGGCGGCGAGCAGCGCAGCTCGAGGCGTCGCCGCCGTCGCCCGGGTGACAAGGGTGGTGCGGCCGCCCAGGCCCAGCAGCAGCGTCGCGACGAGGCGGGCGAGCAGCGCAAGCCCAGGCAGAAGCCCAAGCACGTGGCCTCCGAGGGCGGCGGCGCCCCGGCCGAGGGCAACGCGAGCGCGGGCGAGGGCGCGCCCAAGCGCCGTCGCCGCAGGCACCGCCGCGGTGGTGGCAACGGTGGCGAGCAGGGCGGCAAGCCCGAGGCGCCGTCTGTCGAGTAGCATCGCGGGACATAACCAACCAGCAAACAACGAGGCGGGCGCGAGGAACTCACTCCTCGCGCCCGCCTTGTCTTACAGCTCGTCGGTGTCGAGCCAGATGGTGAAGGGACCGTCGTTCACGAGCGCAACGTCCATCATTGCGCCAAAGACGCCGCGGCCCACGTGCCCGGCGCCCAGGCTCTGCTCGGCACGCTCGCAGAGGTGCTCGTAGAGGGTGCTTGCCACGTCGGGCGCCGCCGCGTCGGTAAACGACGGCCTGCGCCCGCGCCTGCAGTTGGCGTAGAGCGTGAACTGGCTCACGATGAGCGCCTCGCCACCCACGCTCGCAAGCGACAGGTTGGTCTTGCTCGCCTCATCCTCGAAGATGCGCAGGCCCAAGATCTTGTCCCACAGCTTGTCTGCCACGGTCTCGTCGTCGCCATGACCCACGCCAAGCAGCACGAGCAGCCCCTTGCCGCAACTGCCCGTGACCTCGCCCTCCACCGTGACGCTCGCATGCCTCACGCGCTGGATAAGTGCTCGCACGGTGCCTCCTAGAGGTTGTAGATGGCGCTGAACTTCTCGGTGAGGTAGCGCGTGTAGTGGCTCGCGTCGATGGGCCCGCCGCACGCC
>NZ_CEVYAT010000063.1:0-8675 GCF_982402205.1 Parolsenella sp.
GCGCTCCATGAGCTCGCCCTGCTGGCCCGTGGCGCGGTGCGCGCGGTCGAGAATGACCTCCATCGAGCGCGAGAGGCGCTCGCGGCGCGTGTTGATGGAGTCCACGATCTCGTCAAGGGCGGGGGCCACGCTCTCGGCGGCCCCCGTGGGAGTCGAGGCGCGACGGTCGGACACGTCGTCGACGATGGGGTTGTCGGGCTCGTGGCCGATGCCCGTGACGACGGGCACGGGGCAGGCGGCGACGGCGCGGCACAGGGCCTCGTCGTTGAAGGTCATGAGGTCCTCGTAGGAGCCGCCTCCACGCACGAGCAGGATGCAGTCGGGCCTTGCCGCCGCAGCCACCTCGAGCGCGCGGATGATGTCTTGCGGGGCCCCCTCGCCCTGGATGCGCGTGCCCACCACCTGGATCTCCACCAGGCGGTTGCGGCGCAACAGCGTGCGCTTCACGTCGTCGAGGACGCTGCCAGACAGCGACGTTACAACACAGACCCGCGTGCAAAAGCGCGGGATGGGGCGCTTGCGCGCGGGGTCTGCGAGCCCCTCGGCCTTGAGCTTGGCGCGCAGGGCCTCGACCGGGCGCTGCAGCGGGCCCTCGCCCGGAACGGCGATGCGCTTGGGCAGAAACGACAGCTCGCCCTTGCCGGGATATACGTCGAAGTTGCCCCACATGTCGAGCTTGAGTCCGTCCTTGAGCTCAAAGCCGCACTTGGCGTAGGTCCACTTCCAGACCTTGACACTCATGACGGCGCTCTCGTCCTTGACCTGGAAGTAGCAGTGGCCACTGCGCGCGTTGGGACCCCTGAAGCCAGTGACCTCGCCCCCGACGAGCATGGACCCCAGCGAGCTCACCGCGTCGTTGGCGCTGGCGACGGCCTCGGTGACGGTGAGGGCGTCGGAGTTGTCAACAGCCTGCGACACCGTGCAGGCGCCGCGCATGTCTGCCGTGGTCCAGGCCACTAGTCGTCACTCCTGCCCTGGGCGCGGGAGATGTAGTAGAGCAGCTGCAGCACCGAGACGAGCGCCGCGGCCACGTAGGTGAGGGCAGCGGCCGTGAGCACCTTCTTGGCGCCGCGGACGGCCTGAGGTCCCAAGCCACTGCGCTCGATGTAGGCGACGGCACGACGAGAGGCGTCGAACTCGACCGGCAGCGTCGCGATCTGGAACAGAACCGAGAAGACGAAGAGCGCGATGGCGAGAGTGAGCAGGCCCGCCTGCCCCACGGCCATGCCCAGGATGAACACGAGGACCCAGGCGTTGGAGGTGAAGTTCACGACGGGCACGAGCGCCGAGCGAATCTTGACCGGCACGTAGTTGCGCGCGTGCTGCACGGCGTGGCCCGCCTCGTGGCAGGCGACCGCCGCGCTCGCGACCGAGCCGCCATGCAGGTTGGCGCCCGACAGGTGAAGCACGTTGGTTCGGGGGTCGTAGTTGTCGGTGAGCTCGCCACCGATGCCCTCGATGCCCACGCCGCCGACGTTTTGATCGGACAGCATGCGGCGCGCGACGTCTGCGCCGGTGATGGCGCCATCGAGCGGCACCTTGCTCCACTTGGCGTAGGTCGACTTGATGTAGCCCTGTGTGGCAACGCCCAGGATCGTCGAGATGATGACGAGGGCTAGGTAGAGCGGGTCATAGCCAAAGCCGTATCCGTCGTACATGCGACCACCTTTCTTCTGTGGTGAAGTATCTACCCAACCTCGGACACTAAACGCGGCGTCCGGGAGGGGCGGCGCCTCCCCTACAGAATCTCGACGCGACCGTCCTTGACCGTGAGGCCGCAGGAGCCTCCCAGCAGCTCCTCGAGGCGCCTTCCGGCGAGCTCGTAGCGCCAGCCGCTGGCAAGCGAGGCGCCCTCGCGGCCGCTCATGAAGTCGACCAGCTCGTCTCGCGTGGCGATGAGCTGGGTGGCCACGCCGCTGCGCTCGGAGATGATGCGCAGCATCGCGTACATGAGGTCGACGACGCTCTCCTGCTCGCCCGAAGGGCGGCTGCGCTTGGGAAGCGACGGAAGCTGTGAGGCGGGGCGCGCGACACCGCGCGAGACGGCGTGGAGCAGCGCCGCGGAGTCGCGCTCGGAAAGCTGCTCGGTGCCGCGGATGCGACGCAGGCGACCCTCGTCGGCAGGGGCGCGACGGCAGAGCTCGACCACCACCTCGTCGGCGAGCACCCACTTGCGCGGGATGTCACGCTTGGCGGCCATGCTCTCGCGCCATGCGCAGACCTCCTGGGCCACGGCGAGCTGCTTTCTGGTGAGCGAGCTCACGCGCTTGAGGTGCTTGTAGGCCTCCATGGGCTCGTGGCGATAGTGCGAGGGGTCGAGCAGCGACTGCATCTCGGGCAGCACCATCGACAGGCGGTCGCGCTCGACGAGCTCGGCCCTCATCTGGTCGTAGATGCCCGGCAGGTAGCGCACGTCGTCCTCGGCGTAGACGAGCTGCTCGGGGTCGAGCGGCCGGCGCGACCAGTCGGTGAGGCTCTCGGCCTTGGGGAGGTGCACGCCGGTGTAGGCCTCGACGAGCGCGCCGTAGCCCAGCTGCATGCGGTGGCCCAGGAAGGCCGCGGCAAGCTGCGTGTCGAACATGGGGCTGGGCACGCAGCCCATGGCCCCGTCGATAACCTCGAGGTCCTGCGAGCAGGCGTGGAGCACCTTGACGATGCGGTTGTCACGGAAAAGCCGCGCGATGGGCTCGAGGTCGTCGATGGCGAGCGGGTCAACCGCGGCGATGTTGTCGGGCGAGGTGGCGAGCTGGATGAGGCAGAGGCGCGGACGGTAGGTGCGCTCGCGCAGGAACTCGGTGTCGACGGCGAGCACGGAACTCTGGGACGCCTGCTCGCAGAAGCGCTCGAGCTCCTCGGTTGTGGAGATGAACAAGACGCGACCTCTCAGCCCCGCCGGACGGTGAGGGGGCGGGGCGAAATCGGCTACCATGGCATGCGTGCCGCAAATGGGCACACAGATAGGAGGATACCATGCGCTGCCTCATCGTTCATAACCCACGCTCGGGCTTTGGCTCCGACGCCGTGTTTGCCTTCGAGCGCGAGCTCGTGGCGGCGGGCGATGAGTGCGTGCTGCGCGTGCTGGGCGAGGAATGCAACAACGAGGAGGTCCTGGCAGACGTCGAGGGCTTCGACGTCGTGGTCCTCTCGGGCGGCGACGGCACGGTCTCGAACCTGCTCTACGCGCTGAGGGGCCGCTCGGTCGACACCTGCGTGTTCCCCTCGGGCACCGCGAATCTCCTGTTCGCAAACATCGGCAACTCAGCCGAGCCCGCCGCCCTCGCGCGCGCCTGCCGCTGGGGCAACGTCGCGACCTGCGACCTGGGCGAGGCGCGTTGGGACCACGACGGGGCGAGCGTCACGCGCGGCTTCTCGATCATGGCGGGCACCGGCTTCGACGCCGAGCTCATGACGGCGGCCGCCCCCAACAAGAAGGCCATGGGCGAGGCCGCCTACTTCATGGCAGCCCTCGCCGACCCCAAGCCCAGGAGCATCCACTACACCATCGAGGTCGACGGCAAGGTCCACGAGCGCGACGGCATCGCCTGCCTCGTGGCCAACAACGCCATGATCCAACTCGACATGGAGATCGTGCCCGACTGCACGATGGACGACGGCATGCTCGACGTCATCGTGCTCGAGGCGAGCTACACCGCTGAGCTGCTGCGACCGCTCGTGCGCGGACTGCTCGACCCCAAGGGCCGCACCAAGCGCCCCACCCTCGAGACCTTCCGAGGGCGCAGCATCTCCATCACGGCATCGGAGCCGGTTCCCATGCAGGTCGACGGCGAGGTACTGGGCATCCAGGTGACCCACTGGGACGCCAACGTTTTCGAGGGCGCCAACAACCTCATCGTGGACGACCTGAGTCGCTACCACCCCTCAAGCCCCCGCACCAAGCCGCGCTACCCCGTGGCCGCCGAGCTCGCCTTCCCCGAGTAGTGGGCGCGCGACCCGCGCATGCGGATACGGATGGACCAAACGGACGAGGCCCCGTCGCGCAGCGAGCGCGGCGGGGCCTCTCATGTTGAGCGGAAGCAACAGCGGTTGGGCGACGGTCTACTTGGCGCCCACCGTAGCCGTGGAGAGGGCGATGCCCTCGAGGTACTTGCCGTACTCGGTCTTGGCAATCTTGGAGGCGAGGCTCAGCAGCTGCGCGCGACCGATCCAACCCTTGCGGTAGGCAATCTCCTCGATCGAGGCGATCTTGGTGCCCGTGGACTGCTGCACGACGCGGATGAACTCGCCGGCGTGGAACAGGTCGTCGACCGTGCGGGGACTGAACCACGCGAAGCCCTCGGGAAGCATCGTGGTGTAGAGCTGCTTGTGGTCGAGGTAGATCTGGTTAAGGTCCGTGATCTCGAGCTCGCCGCGCGCGGAGGGCTTGAGGGTCTTGGCGTACTCGACGACCTTCTCGTCGTAGACGTATAGGCCCGTGGCCACGTAGTTAGTGCGGGCCTCCTCGGGCTTCTCCTCGATGTAGTTAACCTTCTTGGTGGCGTGATCGAAGTCGATGACGGCATAGGACTCGGGGTGCTTGACCTGGTAGCCAAAGACCGTGGCACCCTTCTTGCGGTTGATAGCCTCGGCGAGGTTCTGGTCGAAGCCGGAGCCATAGAAAATGCTATCGGCCAGAATCAGGGCAACGCGGTCGCCATCGATGAAGTCCTCGCCGATGAGGAAGGCCTGGGCAATGCCGTCGCGGCTCTCCTGGGCCTTGTACTGGATGTTCATGCCCAGCTGGGAACCATCGCCAAAGTGGGCCTCGTAGGAGGCCATGTCCTGCGGGTTCACGATGAAGAGCACGTCGCGGATGTCGGCCTTCATGAGCGTGGCGAGCGAGTAGTACACGAGCGGCTTGTCATAGATGGGCAGCAGGTGCTTGGAGCCCGAGAACGTCATGGGGTAGAGGTGGGTGCCGAAGCCTCCGGCAAGAACGATGCCCTTCATTGCGATGAGCCTCCTAGGATTGAGTGCATAGGTGCAAGTCTCAGTCGCAAGTATACCGCGAGCGGGGCGGGGCTGAGGGGACACCTCGGCACCTCGCCTGTGTTGGGTGCGCGCGGTATACTGAATGAGTATGTGACGTTTTACCAAGGAGGACTCCTACATGTCCGACACCACGAAGCCCGTACGCGTGCGCTTTGCGCCCTCCCCCACCGGCAAGCTCCACGTGGGCGGCGCCCGAACGGCAATCTTCAACTGGGCCTTTGCCCGCTCCAACCACGGCACCTTCATCCTACGCATCGACGACACGGACCCCACCCGCTCCACCGACGAGAACACGCAGATCATCTTGCGCGCCATGCGCTGGATGGGCCTCGACTGGGACGAGGGTCCCGACGTGGGCGGCGACTTTGGCCCCTACGCCCAGACCGAGCGCCTCGAGATGTACAAGGCCGCTGCCAAGAAGCTGTGGGACGAGGGCCGCGCCTACCCCTGCTTCTGCACGCCCGAGCAGCTCGCCGCCGACCGCGAGGCCGCTGCCGCCCGCAAGGACCCCTTCCAGGGCTACCAGCGCCGCTGCCGCAACCTCGACCCTGCCGAGGCCAAGGCCCGCATCGAGGCCGGCGAGCCCTACGTGCTGCGCATCAAGGTTCCCGAGGACCGTGGTGACGTCGTGATCCACGACGCGGTGCACGGCGACGTCACCTTTGACGCCAAGGAGCTCGACGACTTCGTGATCTTCCGCTCCGACGGCACCCCCACCTACAACTTCGCCACCGTCGTCGACGACGCGGCCATGGGCATCACCCACGTCATCCGCGGCGACGACCACCTCTCCAACACCCCGCGCCAGGTCATGGTCTACGAGGCCCTGGGCGCCCCCGTGCCCGTCTTTGCCCACATCTCGATGATCCTGGGCGCAGACGGCAAGAAGCTCTCCAAGCGCCATGGCGCCACGAGCGTCGAGGAGTTCCGCGACGAAGGCTACCTGCCCGACGCCTTCGTGAACTACCTGGCCCTCCTTGGCTGGTCGCCCGACGGCGAGACCACGATCGTCCCGCGCGACGTGCTGGCGAACACCTTCTCGCTCGACCGCGTCTCCAAGAACCCCGCGACCTTTGACCCGGCCAAGCTCGACTGGATCAACGCCGAGTACCTCGCCAACATGTCCGACGAGGACTTTGCCGAGAAGATCATGGTTCCCGAGCTCGTCGAGACCGGCCTCATGGCCGAGGGCGACCGCAGCCAGGACTGGCTGCTCACGCTCGCGAGCGTCGTGAAGCCGCGCACCAAGCACCTGGGCGACGTAGCTGGCATCTGCTCGATGGTGTTTGGCACCGCCGAGACCCTCGCCTACGAGGAGAAGGCCGTCTCCAAGGGCCTCGCCAAGGAGGGCATGGCGGCCGTGCTCGACGCCGCCCACGCCGCCCTCGAGGCCATCGAGGAGTCCAGTTGGAACGCCGAGGCTATCGATGCCGCGCTCGAGGTCCTGCCCGAGCAGCTCGACGCCAAGAAGCGCCTCGTCTTCCAGGCCATCCGCGCCGCCGAGTGCGGCAACCTCGTGAGCCCGCCGCTGGGCGTTGTCATCGAGCTCGTGGGCAAGGCGGACGCCCTTGCCCGCCTCGAGCGCGCCCGCACGATGGCCCTGTAGCAGGCAGCACATACCCCGCACAAAACGAGCGCCCCGAGCCACATGGTTCGGGGCGCTCGTTTTGCGTTGAAGATCATGCGAAAGCCTCGGGTTGGGCGGCGGCGAAGTAATCCAGATACGTACGGAGCGCCTGGGATGTCGCCTCGCAAGAGCCGGAGTCAACGGAGTCGAGGCGCAAAATAAATTGGCCGGCATGGGGCATACCCTGATAGCCTATGGGTCACAGCTACTTGGAGGCCTTCTTGGTCGAGGAGGAGGCGCCGCCCGTCTTCTTCTTGACGACGTACTTGCCGTGCGAGGTCGTGGGCTTCACGGTGACGGCCCCGCGCTTGGGCGCGCGACGTCCACCGCGGCCCGTCCAGCGCTGGGCGCGATGGTAGATGCTCTCGCGGTGAGAGCTCTTGAGGCCGATCATCGGGAGCGCGGCGAAGGTGGGCAGGAAGAACGTGACCACGCGCCACACGAGAAATCCCGCCGTGGCGGACGAGCCCAGCATGGGGCCAAAGAACAGTGCGAAGCCTCCCTCGGCGCCGCCGGTGCCGCCCGGCAGAGGCACGGCGGTCGAGACGAGCTGGACCATCGAGCCAGCCGCGAGGCAGGTAAGGAAGTCCGCCTCGATGCCAAAGGCGTTCAGGACGAACCACGGGATCATGTAGAGGAATGCGAGCTGCGTCATCGTGATGAGGAGGGTGAGCACCATGTCGGGGACGTTGGCGGCGCTGCGGCGGAAGGCGGTGGAGAACTGCGACACTTGGACGTTGATCATCTCGTCCCACTTGTCGTAGTTCTTGATCCAGCCGTGGCCATTCGCCCACGACAGAAGCGAGCTGCCCACACGACGCACGAAGTTGGGGCACAGGCCCACGACGAAGAGGAACAGCAACTCGATGGCATGGCCCGCGAAGACGAGCAGGTTGAGCAGTACGATGTCGCCATAGCTCGAGAGGAAGAAGCCGAGCTTTGCCCACAGCATGATCGCAGCGAAGAGCACCACGCCAAACTGGAACATGATGAAGCGCGTGAACTGTGTGGCTGACGCCGCGCCCACCGAGAGGCCCGCCTTCGTGAGCTGATAGATCTGAGAGGGCAGGGCGCCCATCTGCATGGGCGTGAGGTTGCCGAAGAAGTTGCCGGAGGCCTCTACGGCCATGAGGTCGCGAAAGCCCACCGGGGAGTCGTGGTCGAGGTAGACGGCCGTGACGTAGGCAAGGGTGCCCAGCATGAAGTACATGCAGATGCAGATGACGGCGCCAACGAGCCAGGGATACTCGACGTTGTGGAAAGCCTCGACGAACTGGCCGATCTGCCCCGAGAAGAACAGGAACGCCACGTAGGCGGCAAACACGAGGCCGATGAACTGGGCCCCACGGGCCGCCTGCTTCTTGTCGGGGTCCGCGGGCTTCTCGTCCGCGCCCTTCTTGGAGCGCGAGCGCACGGGGGCACCGGCGACGCGCGGCTTGGGAGCCCTGGCCCTATGGGAAGCCGCAGAGGTGGAGGGCTTCTCAAAAGCCTCGGTAGCTGCGGTCTTGCCGTTGTCTGGAGTGTTTGCCATAGGGTCCCTCACGTTATGCGAGCCCAAGGGCCCAAGCTGCATATCTGTTGAATTTTACCCCCGTGGCCAAGCGTCTCCGCAGGTTACATAGCATCTGCACCGCAACGAGAAGGGGCCCGCCGCAAGCGACGAGCCCCAAAGACTTGATATGAGAGTTCGAGCTACTCGGTCGCCGAGTCGCCGGTGGCGGCATCCGCCTGGGCGCACCGGGCGCGCTGCACCGCGGCGACCTTGGTGCGATAGGCCGCGGCGAGGATGTCAACGCAGCCCTGACGGCCAAAGCGGGCACGGTTCACCACGATGTCCTTCTCGGCATGCAGGGACCACTTGCCCGCCGAGTAGCGCTTGTAGAAGAGCTCGCGGGCGCGCTGCATGCGCTTGACGAGCTTCTTGGCCTTCTTGTCGGTGATGCCACGCTTGGCGCGCACGATCTCGACGCGGGCGTCGAGCGGAGCCGTCACGAGCACCGAGATGCGGTTGGGGTTATCACGCAGGATGTAGTCGGACAGGCGGCCCTCGATGATGCAG
>NZ_CEVYAT010000064.1:0-8502 GCF_982402205.1 Parolsenella sp.
GGGCCAAGGGAGCCATCGCCACGCTCGTCGAGTCGTTTGCCGTGATGATCGTGACCGACTGCGTCATCCCCATCCTTGTGCTGCTCTTCTTTGTGTGGCTCATCAACTTCTTGCTGGGTCTCAACATCCCCCTGCCGTCTGGTCCCGTCCGCGGCCTTCGCGGTAGGGCAAAATAGCAGCGAGCGCATGGCGTAACCAGCGCGGGCCCGAGCTGTACACAAGCTCGGGCCCGTTTGTTGTCCACTGCAAAGGCTGGGGTGTCTTAGTTCCGGATGCTTCGGCTAACAAGGAAGAGGCCGGCCGAGAGAAGGACGAGGACCGTTGCAAGTGGCGCAACGTCCATGAGCTCGTCGCCCGGATTGTCGCGACGGACACGCGGGGCGAGCGCGCGGCGGTGGGCTAACATCGAAAGACGCGTAAACGAATGTCTCCAGAAGGGGAGGCCCATGCACCGCATCCTGTTTGTTTGCCTTGGCAACATCTGCCGCTCGACGATGGCCCAGTCCGTCATGCAATATCTGGTTGACGAGGCGGGCCGCGCCGACGAGTTTGTCATCGACTCCGCAGGTACGAGCTCCGAGGAGAGCGGCAACCCGCCCCACCGCGGCACTGTCGAGAAGCTTCGCCGCGAGCGCATCCCGCTCGTTGCCCACCATGCCCGCCGCGCCCGCGCTGCGGAGTACGACAAGTGGGGCCTCATCGTCTACATGGACGAGGACAACGAGTGGGCGCTCATGCGCCTGTTCAACAACGATCCCGAGCACAAGTGCGCCAAGCTCCTCTCGTTCATCCCCGAGGGCTCGAGCTTTCGCCCGCGCGCCCACCTGCACGACGGCACCGTCCGCGACGTGGCCGACCCCTGGTGGACCGGCAACTTCGACGACGCCTACCGCGACGTCCGCGCCGGCTGCGAGGCCCTGCTCGCCACCCTCTAGTGGCTGATGTGCCGGCCGCGTCCGCGGCATGCCGCCCTGATGCCCGCCTTGCCCCACCGCGCCGCGCCACCCGCTCGCGGCGTAGAATAAACCCTTGTATGCACGCGCACGATGCGCCCAAGCCCACAACGGAGGTTCCCATGCGGTTCTCGAAGCGACTCGACCGATTTGGCGACGAGGTGTTTGCCTCGCTCAACGCGCGCCGTCGCGAGCTCGAGGCGCAGGGCCGCGAGGTCATCGACCTGTCGGTGGGCACGCCCGATTTCGAGCCGCCCGCGCACGTCAAGGAGGCGCTGGTCGAGGCCGCCAAGGACTCCAACAAGTGGAAGTACGCTCTGACGGACCTGCCCGAGCTCACCCAAGCTGTCATCGACTACTACGCCAGCCGCTTTGGCGTCGAGGGCCTCGAGCCCAACATGATTATGAGCGTCAACGGCACGCAGGAGGGCATGGGCCGCATGGCCTCGGCCCTTCTCGACGAGGGCGACCTCGTGCTCGTGCCCGACCCCTGCTACCCGCTGTTCCGCGCCTCGGCCCTCATCGCCGGCGCCGACCTCGCCTTCTATCCCCTCAGTGCCGAGACGAACTTCTTGCCCGATGTCTCGCGCATCGACTCGGCCGTGGCCGACCGCGCCAAGTACATGGTGGTGTCGCTGCCGGCCAACCCCGTGGGCTCGGTGGGCACGCCCGAGGTCTACGCCCAGATCATCGAGTTCGCCCGCGCCCACGACCTGCTGATCGTCCACGACAACGCCTACAGAGACATTATCTTCGACGGCGTCGAGGGCCACAGCTTCTTCGAGAACGAGGGCGCCTCCGAGGTGGGTGTCGAGTTCTTCAGCCTCTCCAAGTCGTTTAACATGACCGGCGCCCGCGTGAGCTTCCTCGTGGGCCGCCCCGACGTCATCGCCGCGGTACGCAAGTTGCGTGCCCAGAGTGACTACGGTATGTTCCTCCCCATCCAGCGCGCCGCCATCGCCGCCCTCACCGGTCCGCGCGAGCAGGTGCGCGAGCAGGAGCGCAGGTATCAGGAGCGCCGCGACGCCCTGTGCGACGGCCTCGAGTCGATTGGCTGGGAGCGCCCCAACGCCCACGGCTCGATGTTCGTGTGGGCGCGCCTGCCGCGCGGCCGCACGGACTCCATGGCCTTCTGCCTCGAGCTCATGGAGAAGGCGGGCGTCATCGTGACGCCAGGCGCGAGCTTTGGCCCGGGTGGCGAGGGCTTCGTCCGCATGGCGCTCGTGCTGCCGCCTGAGGGCCTGCGCCGCGCCGTTGCGGCCATCGAGGCATCGGGTCTGTAGACGACCTGCGACTCATAAAAGCCTGACCAAACGCGAGGGGCGCCGGCAACCGTTTGGGGTGTCGGCGCCCTTATCATGCCGTGCCGACTTGTCCATCGGAACGAGGTCAATCGAGGTTGTAAATCGGCGAAGGGTATTTTTCTGCGGGCGGCTGGTTTTGCAACGGTCGCGGAAAGGTCGGACTACTGAGAAGCCCACATGGATAATATCCTATGTAGATGTGGCCTGAAGCTGGGGTTTTATGGCTTGTGGCAGCATCTTGGCTGGCTGCCTCAGGGGCTTTGGCATCCAGCTGTGCACGGCGCATCCGGCATGTCCGGGCGCCACTATTCGGGGAGAGCCGGCGGCCCGCACGGGCGGCCGGGCCTGGCCACAGACTGGCTGGGAATTCGAATTGGAGGAATGCACCATGGGACGTTTTACCAACCCGCGTGACCTGTACTTTGGTGAGGGCGCTCGCCACGAGGTCAAGAACCTCAAGGGCTCCAAGGCCATCATCGTCTCCGGTGGCGGCTCGATGCGCCGCGGCGGCTTCCTGCAGGACATCCAGGCCGACCTCGAGGAGGCTGGCTTCGAGGTCAAGCTCTTCGAGGGCGTCGAGTCCGACCCGTCCATCGAGACGGTCATGAAGGGCGCCGAGGCCATGCGCGAGTTCGAGCCCGACTGGATCATCGCCCTCGGCGGTGGCTCCCCGATCGACGCCGCCAAGGCCATGTGGGTCTTCTACGAGTACCCCGAGGAGTCCTTCGACAACATCATCCAGCCGTTCTCCTTCCCGGAGCTGCGCCAGAAGGCTCACTTCTGCGCCATCTCCTCGACCTCCGGCACCGCTACCGAGGTCACCGCGTTCTCCGTCATCACGGACTACCAGAAGGGCATCAAGTACCCGCTGGCCGACTTCAACATCACGCCTGACGTCGCCATCGTCGACCCCGAGCTCACCTACTCCATGCCCGCCAAGCTCTGCGCCCACACCGGCATGGACGCGCTGACGCACTGCATGGAGGCCTACGTCTCCACCTTCGCCTCGATGTTCACCGACGCCAACGCCCTGCACGGCATCCGCGAGATCGTCGAGTGGCTCCCGAAGTCCTACACCGGTGACAAGGAGGCCCGTCAGCACATGCACGAGGCCCAGTGCATCGCCGGCATCGCCTTCTCCTCTGGCCTGCTGGGCATCGTGCACTCCATGGCCCACAAGACCGGTGCCGCCTTCGAGAACGGCCACATCATCCACGGTGCCGCCAACGCCATGTACCTCGGCAAGGTCATCCAGTGGAACTCCAAGGACCCGCGTGCCGCCGAGCGCTACGCCTACGTCGCCAAGGAGGTCCTGCACCTTCCCGGCGAGACCAACGAGGAGCTCATCGCTGCCCTGGTCCAGAAGATCCGCGACCTCAACGACGAGCTCAACATCCCGCAGTCCATCAAGGATTACGCCAACGGCGGCGTGAAGGTCGACGCTGAGCACCCGCAGATGGTCTCCGAGGAGGAGTTCCTCGCGAAGCTCCCCGAGATCGCTGCCAATGCCGAGCAGGACGCCTGCACCCCGGAGAACCCGCGCGAGACCAAGGCCGCGGACTTCGAGAAGATCCTCAAGGCCTGCTACTACGACACGGACATCGACTTCTAAGCTCGCCTCGATTCATCCCAGCGGAGAGCCCCAGGTTCCTCGCGGACGTCCTCGGCCTTGCGGCCTGCGGAATGTCCGCTCCGGAGCCTGGGGCTCTCCTTGTGCCTCGCGGCTGGGTGCTTCTGCCGGAAAGAAAGAGTGCGAGAGCTGCAAATCGGACAGTTTGGGCAGGGTAGCAGCCCCTTAAGTGTCCGATTTGCAGCTCTCGGCATTTTCTATCTGGGCCTACTCCTTGGCGGCAAGCAGGCCGCGCATCGCGTCGACCCAGCCATCGGTGGCGCGCTTGGTCGAGACAAGGATGTTGTCGCGCGCGGCGAGCTCCTCGGCGGCGCGGTCGTGCCCCAGGCCGTTGCACATGAACAGGAAGGTGCCCACGGCGTCGGCGATGACGCAGTCTGCCGGTGAGTCGCCCGCGCCCAGGACCTCCTCGGGGGCAAGCCCCGCGAGCTCGACGAAGCGCACGATGCCCGTGCCCTTGCTCACGCCGGCCGGGGTGATGTGGTAGGTGTGGATGCCTTGTGGGCGGGCGTGGTCGCACGCGAGGTTGCTCGCGCCGGAGATGTGGTCGACCATGCCGTTGTCCGACAGGTAGAGCGGAAGGCCGCAGTGGTCGAGCATGTCCTGCATCTCGTCCTCGGGGGCGTCGCCGCGCATGGCGACCGTGACCTCGCGGTACTCAAAGCCAACGCCGTTGTCGTGGTAGGTCTCGAGGTGGCCGGGCCAGCGCTCGAGCATCGCGTCGATGACGCCCGTCTCCCAGATCACGCCGTGCGGGGTCTTGCCGCAGCCCTCGTCATAGGGCATGCGACCGGTGAAGTAGTGCCACTCGGGCTGGCTGCTCTGGCGGGTGCACAGCACGCCGCCCATCTCGGCAATCCAGCCGGGAAATCCCAGGACGCGGGCGTCCTCCATGATCATGGCGCGGTTGCGGCCGGTGCAGGGGATGACGCTCACGCCCGCGCGGGTGAGCTCGACGAGCGTCTGCACGAGCTCGGCCGAGGGCTCGCCCGCGGTGTTGACGGTGGCCTTGGCGCCGGTGAACATCGTGCCGTCGGCGTCGGTGATGACGTAGCGAACCTTGCGGAGCCTCTCGGCGAGCTCTCCGGTGGGCTTGGAGGGAAACGTTGCGTAGCTGGACATAGGCCTCCTAGATCTTGATGTTTCGCTTGGCTGCGGCGTCCCTGAACGCCTCGGCGTCGGGCACCATGGGCTGGAACTCGTCGCCGCGGTGGATGAGCGTCTCGTCGCCCTTGCCCAGCAGGCACACGAGGGCCGGCTGGTTGTACGAGAGGGCCACGTCGAGGCAGCGGGCAACGGCCTGCTGGCGGTCGAGCACGTACTCGTGCGTCACGGGCGTGCCGTCGGCGAGCGTGGCGCCCGCGGGCACGTTGGCGTCCATCTCGCGGCAGATGTCCTCGTTGGAGTCGTGCGCGGGGTCCTCCTCGGTCACGACGATGTGACTTGCCCACTTGGCCGCCTGCTGGGGCAGCTCGACGCGGCGCTCGTAGGCCTTGCCGCCGGGCGCGCCGATGAGCGCCACGATGCGCCTGCCTGGGAACTCCTTGGCCATCGAGGAAAAGAAGCTCTGGTAGGAGAGGGCGTTGTGGGCGTAGTCGACCACGCAGAGCACCTGCGAGCCAGGGTTGCCGATGAGCTCCATGCGCCCGGGCACGCGGCAGGCGGCGAGGCCCGCGGCGATCGAGGCGTGATCGATGCCAAGCAGCTCGGCGCAGGCGATGGCCACGAGGGCGTTGTCGACGTTGAACAGGCCTGGGAAGCCAATGGTGACGGAGAGCTCCCAGGCATCCCTGACCTCGCCGTTCGCGGGGTGGCCGTCCCTCGTGGTGCCGTGCGCCACAAACGAGAGGGAGGCACCCTGGGGAGTCACGTCGGTTGCCCAGATGTCGGGGAAGACCATGTCGCAGCTGCCGCACTCGACGGGCTCGGGGCCAGCCGAGGAGACGCAGACGAGCTCGGGCGCCTCGCCCTGCTCGCCCCCGCGGTGCGCGGCATCGAGTACGCGCTCGAGGTTCTGCGTGCCCAGGTTTACCACGGCGTGGCGGCACTGCGAGAAGATCTTGAGCTTCGAGGCGAAGTAGTCCTCGAAGGTGGGGTGCTCGACGGGCGAGATGTGGTCCTTGCCAATGTTGAGGAAGGCCGCGACGTCGAGCTCGACGCCCAGGGAGCGGTCGTACTTGAGGGCCTGGCTCGATACCTCCATGACCATGGCGGCGAGCTGGGAGTCGCGGGCATTGGCGAGGTGGCGCCACAGGTCGGGCGCCTCGGGCGTGGTGTTGGTCGACTCGATGTCCTCGACGCCGTCGTAGGTGTCGATGGAGCCGATGATGCCGCAGGAGCCCTTGCCCGAGGCGGCGTCGACGATCGAGCGCAGCATGTAGGCGGTGGTGGACTTGCCCTTGGTGCCCGTGAGGCCCACCTGGGGGATGTCGAGGTCGAGCCTGCCAAACGCCGCGGCCGAGACGAGCGCCATGGCGAGGCGCATGTCGTTCGCGACGATCGCCGGGGCGTCCGGGGCCGCGGCGGCGAGCTCGGCGGCGTGGGCCGGCTCGCAGACGTAGGCGATGGCGCCGGCCTCGAGTGCCGAGGCGAGATAGGCGGGCTTGAACGCGCGGCCCTTGCAGAAGAAGACGTTGCCGGCCGCGACGCAGCGCGAGTCGCAAGCCGCGCCGGTGACGGGGGCGTCTGTCGTGGCGTCGATGCCCGAGACGAGCACGCCGTGCTCCTCGAGCAGCGCGCACAGGCCGGCCAGGGTGGTGGGAGCGCAGGACATGGATGGACTCCTCATCTCGATGAGACGTGGGGACAGCCCCTTCGTCTCATACTTGCTGGGACAAAGGGGCCGCCCCCCCTGTCCCACTGTATTTGCTAGATGAACTCCAACCAGTATACCCGCGCGGTTTGTGCGCGGTCGGTGCCGGGCGCGCGGGGAGGGGCGCGGCGTGTGCTACACTTCCTGTGCCTGTGGGCGATTGGCGCAGTGGCTAGCGCAGGTGCTTTACACGCACAAGGCCGGGGGTTCGAATCCCTCATCGCCCACCAACCGAGAGCACGGGCCGAAGACCAGCGTCTTCGGCCCCTTTCATAGGCCGAGATACGCGCGCACGCAGACGCGGGGGAGGTTGCATGTCACACAGCAAGCCCATCGGCATCTTTGACTCCGGCCTCGGCGGCCTCACCGTTGCCCGTGCCATCGCCTCGCGGCTTCCGGCCGAGTCCATCTACTACGTGGGAGACACGAAGCGCTGCCCCTACGGCACGCGCCCCCAGGCCGAGGTGCGCCTGTTCGTGCGCCAGGTGGGGCATTGGCTCGAGAGCCACGACGTCAAGCTCGTGGTCATCGCCTGCAACACCGCCACGGCTGCCGGCCTCGACGTGATCCAGCGCGCGCTCGCCGTGCCCGTCATCGGCGTCATCGAGCCGGGCGCTCGCGCCGCCATCCAGGCCACGCGCACCCGCCGCGTGGGCGTGCTCGCCACACAGGGCACCGTGACCTCGGGCGCCTACGAGCGCGCTATCCACAACCTCGACGCTGGCGTCCACGTGACGCAGGCCCCCGCCGGCAGCTTCGTGAACCTGGTGGAGCGCGAGCTCGCCTCGGGAACCTACCTGCACGACGACTGGATGGAGAACCCCGAGGTGTTCGACACCGAGGAGGTGCGCGCGCTCGCCCGCGAGAACGTGGCGCCGCTGCTTGGCCGCGGCATCGACACGGTGGTTTTGGGCTGCACGCACTTTCCGCTGCTCTCGCACGAGATTGGCGAGGCGCTGGGCCCGGGCGTGCGCACCGTGAGCTCGGCCGAGGAGACCGCCCGCGAGGTGGCCGAGATTCTCGAGCGCCGCGGCGAGCTTGCCGACGAGGACACCGCAGACCTTGGCGCGGGCGGCGAGCCCAAGTACCGCTTCGCCACGACCTCCGACGACATTACGTCGTTTGCCGTCGCGGGCAAGTTCATCTTTGGCCACCCGCTCGACTCGATCGAGCACATCGAGCTCGAGACGCTCGAGGCGCTCGTCGAGCGGTAGGGCGCCACGAGCCTGCCGTCGGCGTGCCTTGCGCGCCCCCCGCTGTTGCCGAGCTTCTCGGCCATGCCCGTAACGGGCATCTCTAGCTCGTCCTTGTTCACCATCCGCTACTTTTGCGAGGAGACAGAATGACCGACCTTACCCAGCGTCGCCCCGAGGGTCGCGCCTATGACCAGATGCGCCCCGTCAAGCTTACCCGCGAGGTCATGAAGAACGCCCACGGCTCGTGCCTGTCCGAGTTTGGCGACACGCGCGTCATGTGCACCGCCACGATCGAGGAGAAGCTGCCCGCGTGGCGCCGCGCCAGCCGCAAGGGTTGGGTCACGGCCGAGTACGCGATGCTGCCCGCCTCCACGTCCAACCGCACCGCCCGCGAGTACAAGGGCCGCAAGGGCCGCTCGATGGAGATCGAGCGCCTCATTGGCCGCAGCCTGCGCGCCGTGTGCGACCTCGACCGCCTGGGCGAGTTCACGATTACCGTTGACTGCGACGTCATCCAGGCCGATGGCGGCACGCGCACGGCGAGCGTCACCGGCGCCTGGGTGGCCCTGCACGACGCCCTCATGAGCTTCGTGGAGCAGGGCAAGAT
>NZ_CEVYAT010000065.1:0-8365 GCF_982402205.1 Parolsenella sp.
ACCCAGCCCCGCCGTGACGGCCGCCTGGCCCAGCCCCGGGTACGAGAAGACCTGCTCGACCAGAACCGAGCCGCCAAAGACCTCGCTCACCGAGGCGAGCTCGATGGTGAGCGCCGGCAGCACGAGGTTGCGCAGGCCATGGCGAAGAAGCACGCTCGCACGGCTCTCGCCGCGGCTCGCCGCGAAGCGCGCGTAGTCGCTGTCCATGACCTCGATGGTCTTCTCGCGCGTGTGCAAAGCAATGCTCGGCATGTTCGAGACGGCCAGCACCAGCGCCGGCAGGATGAGGTGGTACAGGTGCGCGGACAGGCTCACCTGGGAGGCGGCCACGCCAACGGGTGCCGAGAAGCCCAGCGGGAACCACCCAAGCCACACCGAGAACACGACGAGCGCCACGAGCCCCAGCCAAAGCGCCGGGGTCGAGGAGAGCAGGTAGCACAGGACGCAGGCCGCGCGGTCGAGCGCGCCGCCCTGGCGGGCCCCCGCCGCGACGCCCAGCGCGAGGCCGCCCGCGCCCGCAAGCGCCCACGCCACGAGCATGAGCGCCGCCGAGCTCGCGAAGCGCTCGCCCACGACCTGCGCCACGGGCTCGCCAAAGCGCAGGCTCTCGCCAAAGTCGCCACGAAGGGCGCCCGCGAGCCAGTGGCCATAGCGCTCCCACAGCGGCGTGTCGTGGCCCCAGTAGCGCGCGAGCTCGGCGCGCTGCTCGGCCGGCATGCGCGCGTAGGAGACCTGCCCCACGTTGGCACGCACCGGGTCGACGGGCGAGGCGGCCACCAGCGCAAAGCTCACCACGCTCGTGGCAAGGAGCAGCGCCACGAGGCGCAGCAGGCGCGCGGCCCAGCGCGGCATGCGGCGCGCTCGCGAGAGGGGCGCGGCGGCCGTGGCGACACCCGCGGGTGCATTCTTCTCGGCCACGCCAGCAGCTGCGGCCGGCGCAGCGCCCACAGCCACGTCCTTCTCGTCCAGATTGTCTGCCCCAGGCATGCCCACGCTACTGCCAGCTCCAGCGGTCAACGTTGTTGAGCACGCTCCAGCCGTGGCCGTGGGGCTGCAGCTTCTGGCGGGCAACCACGAGGTTGTCGCGACGCCAGTAGAGGTGGCTCACGTTGGCAAACCACACCCAGGTGGCGTCGGCCGAGGGCGCGATGCCCGTGGTGCCGTCGAACTCCGAGCTCTGCCACAGCGGGTAGCTGCTCTCCACGTCGTCGGTTGCGAGTGCGGCGTCAAGCGCGGCGTCGACCGTGGGGTTGCTGTAGCAGGAATAGTTCATCGTTCCGTCCGTGTGGCTCAGCTCGTAGACATCGATGGGCGAGTTGGAGCCCCAGCCCCACATGATGGGGTCGCTGAACTCGTGGGGGTAGAGGTCGTCCCACGAGCCGCCGTGGACGTTGACCTCGATGCCCACCTGGCCCATCTGCGCGGCGAAGGCGGCCGCCATGGCCTGGCGCACCGAATCGCTCGCGGGATAGTAGAGGTCGAGCGAGCAACGCAGGCCCCCGCGGGCATAGACGCCGTCGTCGCCGCGGACCCAACCCGCCGCCTCGAGCAGCTCGCGGGCGTGGTCGGGGTCGTAGTCGCAGCGCATGTCGGCGCTGGCCCAGGGCATGCCGTCGCCAATGCTGTAGGCCACGCTGCCGTAGCCGCCGAGCACCTCGTCGACGATGCCCTGGCGGTCGCACGCGAGGTTGATGGCGCGGCGCACCTCGACGTTTGCCGTGACATCGTTGCCGGCCGGGTAGGTGGCCTCGCCGTCCTGGCGCGTGGAGCCGGCGGGTATCACCGGCAGCTGGATGCCGCGCGAGTCAACGGACTCGTAGGCGTCGAGCGCATAGCCGTCGATGTCCTGGTTCGCGATCGTGGCCGAGGTGTAGGCCATGTCGACCTGCCCCGCGCGCACGGCCGCAAGGGCCGCGTCCTCGCCCATGAAGACCACCACGACGCGCTCGATCTGCGGGGCGTCGCCATAGTAGGAGGGGTTGGCCTCGAGGATGGCCTGCTGCCCGCGGTCCCACTGAGCCAGCTGGTAGCGGCCCGAGCCAATGGGGTTCGCGCCGTAGTCGTCGTCATAGGCGTGCTCGGGCACGATGCCCATCACGGCCAGCGTGTAGAGCAGCGCGTTGAAGGGCTTGGTGAGGGTGAGCACCACGGTCGTGTCGTCGGGCGCGGCGGCCTGCGCCACCATCGAGAGGTCTGCCTGCGCGTTTGGCGAGGACTTGATCGTGTTCACGGTGAAGACGACGTCCGAGGCCGTGAGCGGCTCACCGTCGCTGAAGGTGACGTCACCGCGAATCTTGAACGTCCAGGTGAGGTGGTCGTCCGAGCAGGAGTACTCGGTGGCGAGGTCGTTCACGAAGTTCATGTCCTCGTCGGTGGCGATGAGGGTCGACTGGATGAGCGGCTCGTGCACGTGCTCGCCGCAGCCCCAGTCGACGCAGGGGTCAAAGCCGGCGGACGGCTCGTTCTCGGCGCTCATGGCAATCGTGACCTGGCGCGTGGGGGCAACGCTCGTGGCAGCCGGCGCGTCGGCCGTGCCGGATCCGCCGCAACCTGTAAGCACGCTCGCCATGGCCAACGCGGTCCCCTCAACGAACGTGCGCCTACCCATGAGTCTCTTCTTGGCCATGCTAGCTCCTTCCAAATGAGACGAGGGGACTGCCCCGTCTCACCCATGTCTTCGGCGCCCTCGCCACGGCTGTGACGATGTGCACCAATTATGTCCCTTAAAGTAACTTTCAGAACGAATCTGTACTATCGTTCGATAGTATCTGAACAAAGAGAACGAAATGTTCCGTAACTTGCGCTCACGCAAAGCTGAACGCCAGCCGCGAAACGGGAAGGGTCACCACCATGCAGTTTGACCTCGACAAGAGCGTTCGCTATGGCCTCGCCTATTCGGGAGGCGTCGACTCGTGCTACCTGCTCGCGGAGCTGCTGCGCGAGGGCTATGACGTCAAGGCCTACACCATCCTCGACGACCTGCAGATCACCCGCGACACCGACGACTCGGTGACCATCGCCAAGATGCTCGGCGCCGAGCAGCAGATCATCCCCATCAACATCTGGGAGGGCCACGAGGACCTGCGCGCCAACCCGCATGACCGCTGCTACCACTGCAAGTCGATGGTCTTTGGCACCATCCTCGAGCACATGCGCGCAGACGGCCGCACCGTCCTGCTCGACGGCACCAACGCCAGTGACCGCGAGGACCGCCGCCCGGGCTTTAGGGCCATCCACGAGCTGGGCGTCGTGTCGCCCCTGCGCGCGACCGGCCTCACCAAGGACATGGTGCGTAAGGAGTCTGCCAAGCTGGGCCTGCCCACGGCCAACAAGCCCAGCTATGCCTGCTACGGGGCCTACTTCGAGCAAGGCGAGGCCATCACGCCCGAGTCTTTGCGCAAGACCGTCGACAAGTTCATGAGCTCGCACCCCGACGCCGCCGACCGCGTGCGCACCGACGGCAACATCGAGCCGAGCCCCGCAGAGGCCAAGGCCCTGCGTCTCGAGAACGAGCGCGCCCGCACGGCCCGCGAGCGCGACGCCGCCAAGGCCGCGGCCGCCAAGGGCGAGCAGGGCGGCGAGAACTAGATGGACAAGGCAGAGCTCGAAGAGCTGCTGGGGCGTGTCGCCGCAGGCAGCGCCAGCGTGGCCGACGCCCTCGCACGCATCCAGACCGCCCCGGTGGCAGACGTGGGCTACGCGCGCCTCGACCTTGCCCGTGGCGTTCGCCAGGGCGCGGGCGAGGTCGTCTACGGCGAGGGCAAGACGGCCGGGCAGATCGCCGGCATCGTCGACGCCCTCGAGGGGGCGGGCCAGCGCCGCGTGCTCGTGACGCGCCTCTCCCCCGAGAAGTGCGAGCGCGTGCGGGCTCTCTCCGCCCGCGCGGACCTACTCGACTACCACGAGGATTCCCGTCTGGCGATCGTGGGCGGCCTTCCCGAGCCCAGCGGCAATGGAACCGTCGTGGTGGCGTGCGCCGGCACGAGCGACCTGCCCGTCGCCGAGGAGGCGGCGCTCACCGCCGAGTTTCTCGGCAACCGCGTCGAGCGCATCTGCGACGTGGGCGTGGCGGGGCTGCACCGCCTGCTCGCCTGCACCGAGCAGCTCGCCCGCGCGCAGGTCATCATCGCCGTCGCCGGCATGGAGGGGGCGCTTGCGAGCGTCATCGGCGGCCTCGTGAGCTGCCCGGTCATCGCCGTGCCCACCAGCGTTGGCTACGGCGCGAGCCTGGGCGGCGTCGCGGCGCTGCTGTCGATGCTCAACTCCTGTGCGAGCGGCGTGAGCGTCGTCAACATCGACAACGGCTTTGGCGCCGGCTACCAGGCAAGCCTCATCAACCACCTCCCGGGCGCGGCCGCGCCCGGCAACGACCGTTAGGAGCATCATGGGAAGGACCCTGTACCTCGACTGCAGTTCCGGCATCAGCGGCGACATGACGGTCGCCGCGCTTCTCGACCTGGGGGCCAGCGAGGAGCACCTACGCCAGCAGCTCGCGACGCTGCCGGTAAGCGGCTTTGACGTCGTCGTGACGCGCGTGAGCAAGAGCGGCCTTGCCGCCTGCGACTTTGACGTGTGCCTCGCCCACGGCCTTGAGAACCACGACCACGACATGGCCTGGCTCTACGGGCACGAGGGCGCTCACGAGCACGCGCACGATCACGGGGACGAACACGATGCAGAGCACGAGCACGCGCATGAGCACGATGCCGAGCACACGCACCACCACGAGCACGCGTGCACCGTCGAGCTCGGCCACGACCACCTGGCCGAGCACGACCACGGCCACCATCACCACCACGGCCACGCGCACGCGCACCGCTCGATGGCCGACGTCCGCGTCATCATCGAGGGCTCCCAACTCACCGCGCGCGCCCAGGCGCTCGCCCTCTCGATCTTTGGCAAGCTTGCCGAAGCCGAAGCCGCCGCGCACGGCGCCACACCCGACACTGTGATGTTTCACGAGGTGGGGGCCGTCGACTCCATCGTCGACATCTGCTCGGTCGCCATCTGCCTCGACGACCTCGACGTCACCGACGTCATCGTGACGAGCCTCTCCGAGGGCCACGGCACCATCCGCTGCGCCCACGGCGTCATGCCCATCCCCGTGCCCGCCGTCGCCAACCTGTGCGCCGCCGCGCGCATCGCGCTTGTCCCCGCAGACGTCGCCGGCGAGCTCGTGACCCCCACGGGCGCCGCCGTCGTGGCCGCGCTGCGCACGGGCAGCCGTCTGCCCCACTCCTACGCCATCGAGCGCGTGGGCTACGGCGCGGGCAAGCGCCCCTACGAGGGCTGCTCGGGCGTGCTGCGCGCAATGCTGCTCGCCCACTCCGGGAGCACCGACGCCGGTGACGGCGACCGCGGCGTCGTCACCAAGCTCGAGTGCGACCTCGACGACTGCACGGGCGAGGCCCTCGGCCACGTCATCGAGCTGCTCATGGCAGCCGGCGCCCGCGAGGCCCACGCCATCCCGCTCGTCATGAAGAAGGGGCGCCCGGGCCACCAGCTCGAGGTCATCTGCAACGACGAGCTCGCGCCCGCCCTCGAGCGCATTATCTTCGAGAACACCACCACCATCGGCATCCGCTCGCACGAGGAGCGCCGCCACGCGCTGCCGCGCACGCCCAGCACGGTCGAGACGCCCTTTGGCCGCGTCGAGACCAAGCGCGTCGTGATGCCCGACGGCAGCGTGCGCGCCTATCCCGAGTACGCGAGCGTCGTCGCCGCCAGCGAGCGCACGGGCGCGTCGTTCCAGAACGTCTTCGCCGCCACGCAGGCCGCGGGGCTCTTTGCCAAGGCAGGCGAGGCCACGCCCGTCTCGCCCACGCCTGGCGACGGCATGCGGGGCTAGCCGTGGACAAGAGGAGACAGCGCAGCCGCGAGGCCATCCAGCAGGCATTCGTCGAGCTGCTCGACGAGCAGGGCTACTCGCGCACCACGGTGCAGGACATCATCAGCCGCGCGGGCGTGGGGCGCGCCACGTTCTACGCGCAGTTCCACAGCAAGGATGACCTACTCGAGGCCCAGGTCTGCGACGTGTGCTGCCACGCGTTCGAGCCAAGCGGCGAGGTGGGCGCCAGCCCGCTCGCCCAGACCGAGCACGTCCTCGCGGGCCTGCACAGAAGCGAGAGCGGCCTGCGTGAGCTCGTCTCGGGCAACGGCTCGGAGCGCTTCGCCGACTGCCTGCGCCACGCCATCGTGCGGCGCGCCAGCGAGCGCATCCCGGCGCGCCCGGCGGGCCCCGCGGCCTCGATGAACCGCTCGATCCTCGAGCACCACATCGCCGCGAGCTTTGTGGGGCTCGTGCGCTGGTGGGCCTGGCACGACTTTGCGATGAGCGCGCACGACGTGGCGCTCAACTACCTGCGCGTGATTCTGCCGCTGTTTGGAGAAGAGCCGCCAACGGAGTAAAACGGATGCGTGCGCGTCCCATTTGGGCGCGCACGCATTTTGCTATCCCGCGCCCGCGCACGCCGCGCAGACACCACGCACGCACCACGCGCACGCCGCGAGCCCGCGCCCCAAGCACCCGCAACCCGAGGAGCACTGATGACCTACCCCGTCTTTGACATGCACTGCGACACGGCAGACCGCCTGGCCTGGCAGTTTCTCAGCGACGACCTCAAGCAGGCCTGCGGCATGGACTTCTACGGCCCCGGCGACGCAGACGACCCGCAGGGCTGCCGCTCGCTCGCCCAGAGCCACTGCCACATCTCGCTCGAGAAGATCGGCGCCACGCCGTGGGCCCAGTGCTTTGCCTGCTACGTCCCCGACGCCCTGACGCCCGCACAGGCGGCCGCGTTCTACGACGCGGTGAACGCCCACCTCGACGCCGAGGTCGCCGCGAACGCCGCGGTCGTTTTGCCCGTCACGTCTGCCGCGCAGGTTCGTGAGGTGCTTGAGGACGCCGGCGAGCCGCACGTGGCCGCCGTCCGCACCATCGAGAACGCCCGCATGTTCGCCGCAGACCTCGGGCTCGTCGAGCGCTACGCCGCCCGCGGCGTGCTCATGGCATCGTTCAGCTGGAACGCCGCGGGCCCGCTCGCGAGCGGCCACGACACCCACGAGCACCTCTCCGAGCTGGGCCGCGACGCCCTCGCCGAGATGGAGCGCAACCGCATCGTGCTCGACGTGAGCCACCTCAACGACGAATGCTTCACAGACGTCGCGGCCGCGAGCAGCCGCCCGATCGTGGCGAGCCACTCGAACTCCCGCGCCGTATGCCCGCACAAGCGCAACCTCACCGACGACCAGTTTGCCCGCATCCGCGACTGCGGCGGCGTCGTGGGCCTCAACTACTGCGACAAGTTCCTCTCGACCGAGGTGCTCGAGGGGCACGCCACCAACGTGTCGTTCGACGAGATAGCGGCCCACGTCGAGCATTGGCTTGACCTGGGTGGCGAGAACGTCGTGGCGCTGGGCGGCGACCTCGACGGCGCCTCCGTGCCCAGCCTGCTCGACGGCACCGACAAGATGGGGGCCTTCCAGCAGCTCCTCGAGCAGCGCTTTGGTGCCACCATCACGGCCAAGCTCTGCTACGGAAACGCCCTCGCCTTCTTCGAGCGCGCCTCGCACTAGCCGTCTGGTCCGCCTTAGCCAAAAACGCCGGGAGCCCGCATCGCGGACTCCCGGCGTTCTCACATGTGGCAGGGCCATTCGCAGATTATTGGCTACAAGCCCCTACGCGCGCTTCTCGAACTTGGCCAGCAGGCGCTCGAGCTCCTCCTCGACCGTCTTGGCGCGACGGCAGCGCGGCGCCAGGTCGAGCATCGTGTCGAAACACGGGTCCATGAGGTAGGGGTGGCCTACCGCCTCGAGCATCTGACGGTCGTTCTCGGCATCGCCAAAAGCGGCCATGTCGGCCAGGTCGATGCCCAGCACCTCGCCCAGCTCGCGGATGGCCGAGCCCTTGTTGACGCCGCGCATAATCACGTCGATCCACTCGGCGCCCGAGGTTACGACCTCGCAGTCGCGGCCAAAGCAGTCGGCGAACATCTCGCGCACCTGCTCGTTGCGCTCGGGGTCCACCGTGAACGACACCTTGATGAGCGCCTCGCGCACGTCCTCGGGGCGGCTCACGGCGCTGATGTCGTAGCCCTTCGCGGTACGCATGTGCTCGATGAGCTCGGGCGTCTTCTCGCTCGCATAGGCGTGGCGCTCGCCCGACAGCACGTAGGCCGCGCCCGGCGTCTCGTCGATGAGGTGGCAGATGTCGAGCGCGAGCTCGCGCGGCATCGTGTGGCGCACGAGCGTCTCGCCCTGCCAGACGACCTCGCCGCCGTTCTCGCACAGGTAGCCAATGCGATCGGCCACCGGCTCGAAGAGGTGGCGCAGGCTCGCGTACTGCCTGCCGCTCGCGGCCATGAAC
>NZ_CEVYAT010000066.1:0-8364 GCF_982402205.1 Parolsenella sp.
TAGGGGGCTCCATTCATATAAAAACGGTAAGCACCATGGTTCCCAGACGGACGCCCCTTCTTAGGGGGATGTCCGGGGCGTCCGTCTGGGTTCCAACTGACGCCGGCCCCAAGGCGGGGCCGGCTTAGGGGGTGTATCAGGCCTCGAGTCGGCTAAGCCGACGCGGGGGCATTAGGCCTGATACCAGCGGGGGGTGCCGGCGGCCTTGAGCGCCTTAAGCGTGGCGACGGGGTCGGCAACCTTCTGGAGGAACATCATGGCAGCGATGGCGTAGGGCTTGTAGGAAGCCTCCTTGTACATGCCGTCGCGGTGCATATCGAAGACGTCGGCCATGACCTCACCGTGCTCGCAGGAGACACCGGAGATGTCGGCGGGCAGCGGGTGCATGAAGATGGTGTCCTGGCCGTTGGCCGTCTTGGCCATGAGGTCGGTCGTGGAGCACCAATCCTGGTGCGTGGCGTTCTGGGCGAGAAGCTCCTTCTCGAGCGCAGCGATGCCGGCATCGTCACCCTCGGCGTAGAGGTTGGTGCGCTTCTCCATGGCGGCGTAGGGAGCCCAGGACTTCGGGATCACGATGTCGGCGCCCTCAAAGGCCTCGGCCATCGTGTTGACCTGCTTGAACGTGGTGCCGTTCTCAGCGGCGTAGCCCTTGGCGCGCTCGACGACCTCGGGCATGAGGTCGTAGCCCTCGGGGTGAGCCAGGGTCACGTCCATGCCAAAGCGCGGCAGCAGGGAGATGAGGGACTGCGGGCAGGACAGCGGCTTGCCGTAGGAGGGAGAGTAGGCCCAGGTGACGGCGACCTTCTTGCCCTTGAGGTTCTCCAGGCCACCGAACTCCTCGATGAGGTAGAGCATGTCGGCGGAGGACTGGGTGGGGTGGTCGGAGTCGGACTGCAGGGAGATCAGGGTCGGACGGTGGTCCAGGACGCCGTCGTTATAGGCCTGCTGCACGGACTCGGAGACCTCGGCCATGTAGGCGTCGCCCTTGCCGATGTACATGTCGTCGCGGATGCCGATGACGTCAGCCATGAAGGAGATCATCGTGGCGGTCTCGCGGACGGTCTCGCCGTGGGCGATCTGGGACTTCTTCTCGTCGAGGTCCTGCAGCTCGAGACCGAGCAGGTTGGAGGCCTTGGAGAAGGAGAAGCGGGTGCGGGTGGAGTTGTCGCGGAACAGCGAAACGGCCAGGCCCGAGTCAAAGATCTTGGACGAGATGTTGCGCTCGCGCAGGTCGCGAAGGGCGGCGGCGGTGACGTAGAGGGCCTTCAGCTCGTCGGTGGTCTTGTCCCAGGTGTGCAGGAAGTCGTTGTTGTACATGCCCTTGAAGTCGAGGCCGGAAAGCTCGTCAAGGTAGCTCTGGAAGTCGCTCATTGGGTTTCCTCTCCCCTATTGGATGGATTGCGGCCAAGGCCGCGGTACGCCGGCGCCCCAATCCCCGATCGGGGCGCCGGATTGGTTCTAGGCTAGCGCGAATGGAGCCAGACGGTGACTACTTGATGTCGTTGTCGGTAAGCTCGGCGCGGTAGGTCGTGGCGTTGCCGTCAGCCTGCGAGGGATCGTAGAGGTTGAGAGCGGCGACATAGAGGGCGGCGCAGGTGGGAAGGTCCTGCTTGTAGGTGACCTCGTTGGGAGCGTGGGCCTGGGACTCGGCGCCGGGGCCAAAGCCAACGCAGGGGATGCCGTAGCGGCCCTGGATGGAGACGCAGTTCGTGGAGAAGGTCCACTTGTCGCACAGCGGACGGCCGGTGCGCTTGTCCATGGACTTCTCGCAGCCAATGCGCTCGTCGCCGAAGAGGGCCTTGTGGGCGTCAACGAGGGCCTTGACGTGCGGAGCGCTCTCCTTGTTGATCCACGTCGGGAAGTAGGCCTCGGTCTCGTAGACCTCGCCGGTCCAGGACGGACGGTCGTACATGTACATGGAGACCTTGACGTCGTCGCCGTACTTCTTGACGGACGGCAGGTTCTCGACCTCGGCCAGGCAGGACTTGTAGGTCTCGCCGGCGGTCATGCGGCGGTCGATGGAGATGGCGCAGGAGTCAGCCACGGCGCAGCGCGACGGGGAGGTGTAGAAGATCTGCGAGACGGTGCAGGTGCCGCGGCCCAGGAAGCGGGCATCCTCGTAGTGATCGGGGTTGTACTTCGGGTCGAGCATCTTGACGAGGCCCTTGATGTCGGTCGACTCGTCGCAGCCGTTGTTGTTGAGGGCGCGGACGTCGGCGATGATGTCGGCCATCTTGTAGATGGCGTTGTCGCCGCGGTCGGGAGCGGAGCCGTGGCAGGAGGTGCCGTGAACGTCGACGCGGATCTCCATGCGGCCGCGGTGACCGCGATAGATGCCGCCGTCGGTGGGCTCGGTGGAAATGACGAACTCGGGCTTAATGCCGTCCTTGTTGTAGATGTACTGCCAGCACATGCCGTCGCAGTCCTCTTCCTGGACGGTGCCGACGACCATGATCTTGTAGCCCTCGGGGATGAGGCCCATGTCCTTCATCATCTTGGCAGCGTAGGTAGCAGAAGCCATGCCACCCTCCTGGTCGGAGCCGCCGCGGCCGTAGATGATCTCGTCGGTCTCGTAGCCCTCATAGGGATCGGCGTCCCAGTTCTCAATGTTGCCGATACCGACGGTGTCGATGTGGGAGTCGATGGCGATGATCTTGTCGCCCTCGCCCATAAAGCCCATGACGTTGCCCAGGCCGTCGACCTTGACCTCGTCATAGCCAAGGCTCTCCATCTCGGCCTTGATGCAGGCAACAACCTCACCCTCCTCGCAGGACTCAGAGGGATGGGAGATCATAGCGCGCAGGAAGCGAGTCATATCAGCACGATGAGACTCAGCAGCAGCCTTGATAGCGTCGAAATCGAGTTCTTTAGCCATTGTTCATAACCTTTCATACGAAGGGATCTACCTGTGAGGTGGCGGAGCGATACCTATTTACTCCGCCCAGTATTAGCAAGTGGGGTATTCGCCTTCCCAGACGATGCGACGGTACTGGTCGGGGTCCGTGTCGCCCTCGGTGGAGAAGCAGAGCACAGAGCTCGTCTTGTCCAGGCCGATGAGCTCCTTGAGCTCGGCGTACTCGGGATCGAGCATGAGAGTCTCGACCAGGCCGGTAGTCACTGCGCCGGACTCGCCGGAGATGACGCGCGGGTCACCCTTCTCGGGGGCGCCCAGGGTGCGCATGCCGCGAGCGGTGACCCAGTCGGGACAGGACACGAACGCGGTGGTGTGGTTGCGCAGGATATCCCAGCCCAGGATGTTGGGCTCGCCGCAGCACAGGCCGGCCATGATGGAGGGCATGTCGCCGTCCACGATGCGCGGGTCGCCGTCGCCGGCGGCAGCGCCCTTGTACAGGCAGGCGGCAGGAGCGCACTCGACCACAACGAAGGTGGGCGGGTTATCGGGATACAGGTTGGTGAAGTAGCCCACCACGGCGCCGGCGAGCGAGCCCACGCCAGCCTGGACAAAGACGTGCGTCGGGCGGTTGATGGCCATCTCGCGCAGCTGCTCGGCAGCCTCGGAGGCCATGGTGCCGTAGCCCTCCATGATCCAGGACGGGATCCTCTCGTAGCCCTCCCAGGCGGTGTCCTGGACGATCACGCCACGCTCGCAGGCGTCGGCCTCGGCCGCGGCCATGCGGACGCACTCGTCGTAGTTGACCTCCTCGATGGTCACCGTGGCGCCCTCGGCGGCGATGTTGTCGAAGCGGGGTTTGGTGGAACCCTTGGGCATGTGCACGACGGCCTTCTGGCCAAGCTTGTTGGCAGCCCAGGCGACGCCGCGGCCGTGGTTGCCGTCGGTGGCGGTGAAGAACGTGGCCTGGCCAAAGTCCTCGGCCAGCTCGTCGGAGGTCAGGTAGTCATACGTGCACTCGGCAACGTCCTTGCCCGTCTCGTCGGCGATGTAGTTGGCCATGGCGAAGGAGCCGCCGAGCACCTTGAAGGCGTTGAGGCCGAAGCGGTAGCTCTCGTCCTTGACGCAGAGGTTGCCCAGGCCCAGGCGAGCAGCCTGGCCGTCGAGGCGCGCGAGCGGGGTCACCGAGTACTGCGGGAAGCTCTTGTGGAACGCACGCGCCTTGGCGACGTGGTCGAGCGACATGATGCCGAGGTGGGCATCATCACTCTTGGGCATGTGGTTGATAGACCACTGAATCTTCTCGCTCACGATCGGGTACCTCCTTGATTGTGTTCATTCAACTATTTGTTTGATTACCAAACAAATAGTTTGTTACTCCATATGAAACCACACTTCCCTTGAGATTCAAGGCTGGTTTTGTGCCGATTGGCGAGCGTTGCGAAAATCGCCGCAAGCGTTATGTTGCGGCCTCCGGAAGCGCATTGGAACATGCCCCTCCCACCCGCGGAAATGACATAACATCGGGTGCTTCGTTGATGCTCGAAAACTTCAACGGACGCGACCCGGGCGCGCTCCGTCACAGCTCCAACACATTGCACGAGACGAACTGACTCGCACACGAGAAGAGGGCCACCCGCCGCAAGGCAGATGGCCCTCCAACACATACGGAAGTCACTCGGGGAAGAAGCACTTCCGATCGTGTCCTAACAAATTGTTAGGCGAGTCCGCGCGCAACGCGGCGCTTGTCACGTGCGAGCACGCGGGCGGCGCGCAAAGAGGCTAGGCGCGCTCGCCCTCGGACTCGTGGTCGTCGTCCTCGACGCGGAGCTTGGACTCCTCCTCCACCGGCTCGGGCGGCATGAGCAGGTTGAGGATGATGGCCATGATGGCGCACGGCGTAATGGCCGAGGTGCCAAAGATGGTGTTGATCCAGCCAGGCATGCCCGTGCCGGTGAGCGAGCCGGAGACCTGCGCGATGCCCAGGCCAAAGGCCACCGAGACGCCAAAGATGGTGCAGGTGCGCGGCGTGAGGCCGTCCTTAACGAGGATTCGGATGCCGTTCAGGGTGATCGTGCCAAAGACGCTAATCGTGGCGCCGCCGATGACCGGCTGCGGAATCATGAGCAGCAGGGCCGAGAGCTTGGGGCACAGGCCGGACGCGAGGAACACGAAGGCAGCGCCGCCAAAGACCCAGCGGTTGATGACCTTGGTGCTCACGATGATGCCCACGTTCTGGCCAAAGGCCGAGGTGGGAACGCCGCCAAAGAGCGACGAGATGATCGAGACGAGACCCTGCGCCGCGATGCCGCCACCGATTTCCTTGCCCTTGGGCATGCGGTCCATCGAGCCCGCCGTGGCCGCGGAGAGGTCGCCGATGAGCTGGATGTTCACCATGACGTAGATGATGGCGATGGTGATGCAGACCGCCGGGTCGAACGACAGCTCGTATGGCATGAACTTGGGCAGCGAGAACCACGCCGCGTCGGCGAGGCCCGAGGGGTCGATCAGGCCAAAGGGAATCGACACGAGGCAGCCGATGATCATGGCAAAGAAGATCGAGCCGATCTTGGTGATGCCCTTCGTGAAGTTCGTGAGGCCAAAGGTGATGGCAAAGGTCACAAGGCCCACAATCCAGTTCATGGCGCTGCCAAAGTTCTCGGAGCCCGCGCCGCCCGCGATGTAGCGAATGGCGGTGGGATACAGGCTCACGCCAATGGTGAAGATAACGGTACCGGTGACGAGCGGCGGGAAGATCCAGCGGATCTTGTCATAGAAGATGCTGAAGATGATCGCGACGATGCCGCCAATCATCTCGGCGCCCAGGATGACCGAGAAGCCAAACTCGCCGCCCACGGCCTGAAGCGCGGGCAGGAAGGCAAACGAGGCGCCCGTGAGGATGGGCAGGCCGGAACCGATGCGCCCGAACAGCGGGAACTGCTGCAGCAGCGTGTCGATGGCCGAGAGGATGAGAGCAACCTGAATGATCGCCGTCTCCTGCTCGGGCGTGAATCCGCAGGTGGTAGCAATCATCATGGCCGGCGTGATGACACCGGCAAACGAAGCCAGGACGTGCTGCAGAGACGTTGGGATGAGCGATCCCAGGGGCGGGAAGCCGTCGCGCTTGAACAGCGACTTGTCGAGACCCGACTCGGCCTGCTGGGGGTTTTCCATGAGCTATTCCTCTCAAGATGTGCTCTGGTACGCGCGTGTATGCGGCGCCGCCTTGTGCCCCGAGCGGCCCCGCCTCCTTCGCCCTGGTGGGCGGAAAGAATCAACCAAAAGAATATTCAGATGCGCTTACAAATAGTTTGGAACCCGCTTTCGAGGCGTAAGCGGTCGATATTCGTGGGCGAACGGTCGAGTTTGCCATCGATACGATAAACCCAGGGACAGGCTGAATGCACCTCGTGGCAAAAGAAGCGCAGGGCAAACTCGTCTCAACCAAAAGCTTCAAGGCTGCAACGTATACTTAACTCAAACATCTCGACAAGAAAGGTACGACCATGCTCGATATGATCAAGGCCGAGGAGGCCCGAGAGATTTCCCAGGCCGCCGACCCCACGCGCGAGACAGCCGCGGCCGACACCCTCTCCAACAACGCGATGAGCTGGGCCATTCGCAATGCCGTCCACCGCACGGATACCCGCATCCGCATGTATGCCAAGTTTGGCCACACGAAGCTCTCCGTGAAGTTTGCCCCGAGCGACGAGGACCGCGAGGGCGAGGGCAACTCCTTCTACAACGACCTCGTGGCCAACAGCAACACCAATGTCGCCGACGCCATCTGCGACATCATCTACGGCCGCGACCAGGAGCTCATCTCCCCCATCCAGACTGCGCGCCTTCTCAACACCTACAGTGCCCAGCTCGCCAAGTTCGTGAACGACCTGCAGCGTCTTGGCTACGAGGTCGAGGTGGGCAACGGCCTCGACAAGGGCAACGGCAAGATCGACAACAACACGATCGTCGTGAAGTGGGCCTAGCACAAGCCGAGCGGCCACAAGGAAATGCCGCCGCGAGCGTCACGGACGGCTTGCGGCCCACACGGCGCAACATGGTATCCGCACTAACAAGAACGACCCCGGACTCATCGCGTCCGGGGTCGTTCCTTTTCCAATAAAGCCGAGGTCAGGGTAGTTGTTACTCCTGGACGTCCTCGGTAGCTCCGCACTCGCCGTGAACGATTTCGATGGCCTTCTCGACGCCGTCGATGACGTTCTGGTAGCCCGTGCAGCGGCAGAGGTGGCCGGAGAGGTTCTTGCGAATCTCGTCACGGGTGTAGGTCTTGCCCGTGTTGATCATCTCCATGGCGCTCATGATGATGCCCGGGATGCAGAAGCCGCACTGGACGGCGAACTGGTCAACGAACGCCTGCTGAACGGGGTTGAGCGTGCCGTCCGGCTCCTGCAGGCCCTCGACCGTGATGATCTCCTTGCCCTGCGCCCAGTCGGTGAGGTAGAGGCACGTGTCGGTGGCGACGCCGTCGATGAGGACGGTGCAGGCACCGCACTCGCCCACCTCACAGCCGCGCTTGACGCTCGTGAGGCCCAGACGGTTGCGCAGCGTGTCGAGCAGCGACTCGCGCGGGTCGTAGCCCACCTGGACGGGTTTGCCGTTGACCGTGCACTTGAGGATCTTCATGTCCATTAGATATCAGCCCCTCCCCTGCGCGCCGCATAGATGAGGGAGCGCTTCGACATTTCCTTGATGAGCTGCAGGCGGAACTCCTTGGAGGCACGCCAGGAGTCGCGCGGGTTGGTGCAGGCGGCGGCGAGCTCGCCGATGCGCTCGGCAGCCTCGGCCACGTCGGTGCCGCGCACCGAGTCCTCGGCGGCAAGCGCCCTCATGGGCGTGGGACCGGCGACGCCAAACGCGAGGCGGATGTCGTCGATCGTGCGCTTGTCGTCGGCGAGCTTGACCAGGCAGCAGCAGCCCATCGTGGTGATCTCGAGGGCGCGGCGCTTGCCGTACTTGAAGTAGTAGCCCGTGAAGCCCTCATAGTGGCTCTTGGGGATGCGGATCTTGGTGAGGACCTCGTCGTGCTCCTTGTGGGAGCGGCCCGGCCCCGCGTACCCCTCCTCGATGGGGATGGTGCGCTTGCCGCGCACGCTCTCGACGTCGAGCAGGGCGCCGTAGGCGAACAGCGTCGAGGCGGAGTCGCCCGAGGTGGCAGCCGTGCAGACGTTGCCGCCGATGGTGCCCGAGACGCGCAGCTGCGGGCCGCCGGGGGTATCGCAGGCATCGCCCAGCGTGGGCACCGTGGCCTGGATGACGGGGCTCGTCGTCACGTGGTGGAACCAGGTGATGGGACCAATCTCGACGGTGCCGTCGTCAGCCAGCGTCACGCCGTCGAGCTCGTCGTGCAGCTCGTGGATCGAGACGAGGTGGGCGGGCGTGCCCTTGCCCTCGCGCAGCTTGACCAGCACGTCGGTGCCGCCGGCGATGACCTCGGCCTCGGGGTCGGCGGCGAGCGCCTGGCAGGCGTCGGCCACGCTCGTGGCCTCATACAG
>NZ_CEVYAT010000067.1:0-8289 GCF_982402205.1 Parolsenella sp.
ATGTCGAACGTGACCTCGATCTGGGGCACGCCGCGACGGGCCGCGGGGATGCCAGTGAGCTGGAACTTGCCCAGGCTCTTGTTGTCGGCGGCCATCTCACGCTCGCCCTGCAGGACGTTGATCTCGACGGACGTCTGGTTATCGGCGGCCGTGGAGTAGACCTCGGTCTTGGAGGTCGGAATCGTGGTGTTGCGGTCGATCATCTTGGTCATGACGCCGCCCATGGTCTCGACGCCAAGGGACAGCGGGGTCACGTCGAGCAGCAGGATGCCCTCGACGTCACCGGTGAGCACGCCGCCCTGGACGGCAGCGCCGTCGGCAACGACCTCATCGGGGTTCACGGACATGTTGGGCTGCTTGCCGGTCATGGTCTTGACCAGATCCTGGACAGCGGGCATACGGGTGGAGCCACCGACGAGGATGACCTCAGTCAGATCGGAGAGCTTAAGCTTGGCGTCGCGCAGGGCGTTGGTGACAGGCTGCTTGCAGCGCTCGAGCAGGTCGCGGGTGATCTTCTCGAACTCGGCGCGGGTCAGCGTGTAGTTGAGGTGCAGCGGGCCGGACTGGTTCATGGTAATGAACGGCAGGTTAATGGTGGACTGCTGCGCCGCGGAGAGCTCCTTCTTGGCGTTCTCGGCAGCCTCCTTCAGACGCTGCAGGGCCATGGGGTCCTGACGCAGGTCGACGCCGTTCTCCTGCTGGAACTTGTCGGCCATCCAGTCGATGACGCGCTGGTCCCAGTCGTCGCCGCCCAGGTGGTTGTCACCGTTGGTGGCCAGAACCTCGAACACGCCGTCGGCGAGGTCGAGCAGGGACACGTCGAAGGTGCCGCCGCCCAGGTCGAAGACGAGCACCTTCTGCTCGGTGCCCTTCTTGTCCAGGCCGTAGGCAAGCGCGGCGGCCGTGGGCTCATTGACGATGCGCTTGACGTTAAGGCCAGCGATCTTGCCGGCGTCCTTGGTGGCCTGGCGCTGGGCGTCGTTGAAGTAGGCAGGGACGGTGATGACGGCGTCAGTGACGGTCTCGCCGAGGTACTTCTCGGCGTCGGCCTTCATCTTGGAGAGGATCATGGCGCTGACCTGCTCGGGCGTGAAGTCCTCGCCGTCAATCTCGACGACGGCACGGCCACCCTGGCCCTCCTTGACGGAGTACGGCACGGTCTTGAGCTCGGAGCCAACCTCGCTGTACTTGCGGCCCATGAAGCGCTTGATGGAGAAGACGGTGTTCTTGGGGTTGGTGACGGCCTGGTTCTTAGCGGCCTTGCCCACGATGCGGTCGCCCTCGGAGCGGAAGCCCACGACGGACGGGGTGGTGCGGTCACCCTCGGCGTTCACGATGATGGTAGGCTGGCCACCCTCGAGGACAGCCATGGCGGAGTTGGTGGTACCGAGGTCGATGCCGAGAATCTTGCTCATTGTTGGCACGTTCCTTTCTTGTTGCGTCTCTGGGCGCCAAATCGCCCAGGCAATCTTTGTTACTGCTCACTATATATCCTCTGCGTGCTTTCCTTATACAAAATCTAAGTGAGAAAGAGATAGATTTTTTGTTTCCTTCACTTTAGGGGTCGAGAAGGATCACGGGCAGCGGCTCGAGCGAGCTGGCAGGGCAACGTGCAACGCGGGCGTGAGGGGCCTCGCAACCTCATCACCAGAACACGGGCAACGATGGCAGCTTGCGAGGCCATCGAAGCGGGGCGCGGCTCTTCCTGGGACGGGCCCTTGCGCCCGACGTCGTCGAGGCAGGCGGCGTGAGCCTGCCCAACCTCTTCTGGCTTAGCTGGGTCGTGGGCGGCCTTGGATGTGGAGTCGTGAGCACAATCATCAAGGGCCACTAGGGACGCCCGTGCGGCGGCAAGGCCCCAAGCACGCGTTTCTCGAAACGGACAAAATTCCTGCTCGAAGGTGGGTTTTTGCTGTCCCCAACCTTTTGCGTATCACGTCTTGCAAACGGTGCCATGACTGGTATTCTCACGTAAAGGAGCTGGTAGAAAGGTTACCAAGGTTTACTTTTTGAGCCGAGGGAGCCCCAGCCAGCCGGGTACAACAAGCACACGATGAAGGGAATCATCATGGCCCATCCTGTCATTAACGCCGACGAGTGCGTTGCCTGCGGCGTCTGCGTCGACACCTGCCCCTGCGACGTCCTCGAGCTCGAGGACGTTGCCACCGTCAAGGACGAGGACTCCTGCGTTGCCTGTGGCTCCTGCCAGGAGGCCTGCCCCGCCGGCGCCATCACCGAGATCGCCGAGGACTAACTCCAACGGGGTGCCCGGGTGCGCCCGGGCAGATGGTCGCGCCGCGGAGAGGTGGCGTGGCCTTGGGCGAAGAGCCCGGCGTCACGGGGAGCCGCAAGGCTTTGACGCTTAAACACGAGAGGGAGACGAGCCAGCTGGTTCGTCTCCCTCTTTCTTGTTAACGACGCTTGTCGTTAGCGAGCGCCCAGCGCACGCACTCACATAGGCCAGCTAGTGCACACAAGTTGCAAGAATGCCCCGATTACAGGGCAAGTTGAGCTCAAAACGCCAACTTATGTACCCTAACGCGGGAAGCGCAAGCAGAGCGGAAGCGCAGGCGACAGGCCAGCCGCGCACACAGCCCGCACCGCGGCGTCGCGAACGCAAGCGGCCGCCCGCGGCACATGCCACGAGCGGCCACAGCAACTAACGCGAGAAGCGCGGGGCAGCCAGCCCCACCTCCCTACAGCGTGCGCAGCGCGTCGACCAGCGACACCTTGCCGCTCGCGACCTCGCTTGTCTGCTTGATGACGCGGGCGGGCACGCCGGCCACGACGGCTCCAGCCGGCACGTCCTCGACGCACACGGCACCGGCGGCCACCACGGCGCCCTTGCCCACGCGAACGCCCTCGAGCACCACGGCGTTGGCGCCGATGAGCACGTCGTCCTCGATGATGACGGGCGTGGCGCTCGCCGGCTCGACAACGCCCGCGAGCACGGTGCCGGCACCGATGTGGCAGCGCTTGCCCACCGTGGCACGACCGCCCAGCACGGCGCCCATGTCAATCATGGTGCCCTCGCCAATAATCGAGCCGATGTTGATAACGGCACCCATCATGATGACGGCGTTGTCGCCAATCTCGACCTTGTCGCGAATGATCGCGCCGGGCTCGATGCGCGCGTGAATGTTGCGCTTGTCGAGCAGGGGCACGCCGGTGTTGCGGCCGTCGTTCTCGACCACCATGTCGGCAATGGCGTCGCCCGCGGCCTCGAGCGCGGGGGCGAGCTTCTCCCAGTCGCCAAAGACAACCTTGGAAGCGCCATCGCCAAAGACGTGATCGGCGGCTGAGAGGTCGAGCGCGGCGCCCTCGGCCAGGGTCAGGTAGACCTTGACCGGCGTCTTCTTGGGGGCCGTGGCGATGTAGTTGATGATCTCCTGAGCGTCCATGCAAATCCCTCCTGCACCGCCAACGCGGCGGCGCGCATCAAATGTTTAACCGAACATGACCTCGTCGAAGCCGTACATGCCGGGCTCGCGGCCGGCCATCTTGCGGGCAGCGGCCAGGGCACCATTCACGAAGATCTGGCGGCTCGTGGCACGGTGCGTGAGTGAGACCTCCTCATCCGCACCAAAGAAGCTCACCGTGTGCACGCCGGCGACGGTGCCGCCGCGCAGCGAGTGCATGCCAACCTCGCGCGGGTCGCGCTTGCCTACCATGCCCTCGCGGCCATAGACCGGGTGGTACTCGCCGCGGCCCTCGGCGGCCTCGGCATCGACCACGGCGTCGAGCAGCAGCTTTGCCGTGCCGCTGGGGGCGTCGACCTTCTGGTTGTGGTGCGTCTCGACGATCTCGACGTCAAAGCCAGCGAGCTCGCGGGCGGCGAGCGTCGTGGCGTGGCGCAGGGCGGCGATGCCCAGCGAGTAGTTGCCCGAGTGCAGCACCGGGGCCACCTGAGAAAGCGAGCGCAGCTCGTCCATCTGCTCGTCGGTATAGCCCGTGGTGCCCGAGACGAGCGCGCAGCCCACGCGGCGCACGTAGTTCGCCACGGCGGGCAGCGTCACCACGTTGGAGAAGTCGATGAGGACGTCTGCGGCGGGGGCGGAGTCGGCGGCGGAGAGGTCAAAGCCAATCTGGGCCACGACCTCGAAGGCGGCGGTGCCAGCCTCGGTGCGCACGCCCTCGGCGGTGGAGCGAATGAGCGAGCCCATGCGACCCTCGCCCATGATGGCGATGCGCAGCGGCGCGGTGGCGTTAGTCAAGAAGACCAGCTCCCTTCATGGCCTCGACGAGCCTGGCCTTGGGGCCCTCACTCATGGGGCATAGCGGCAGGCGGTAGTGGGCGCCCATGAGGCCCATCTGGGCCAGCGCCTCCTTAACGGGAATGGGGTTGACCTCGCCAAACAGGGCCGAGATGAGCGGCTGGCCCTCGACCTGGATGCGCGTGGCGCGCGCGACGTCGCCCTCGAGGTAGGCGCGGCACATCTCGTGAACGAGGGCGGGCTGCACGTCGGCCCAGACGCTGATCGTGCCCGAGCCGCCCAGCGCCATGAGCGGCACGGTGAGCGCGTCCTCGCCCGAGTAGAGGCGGAAGTCGTCGGACAGGGTGTGGGCGATGCTCGCGGCGTAGGACATGTTGCCGCTGGCCTCCTTGATGCCCATCACGTTGGGGTGGGCGGCCAGGCGCTCGACGTTTCGCACCGAGATGGAGCAGCCCGTGCGCCCCGGGATGTTGTAGAGGACGCACGGGATGTCAACGGCGTCGGCCGTGTGCTTGAGGTGCTGGTAGATGCCCTCCTCGTTGGACTTGTTGTAGTAGGGCGAGATGATGAGAACGGCATCCGCGCCGAGCTTCTGGTACGTGAGGCTCTTGGCGGTCTGCGCGGCGGTGCAGTTGGAGCCCGAGCCGGCGATGACGGGCACGCGGCCGGCCACGTGGTTCACGACGAACTCGACGACGGAGTTGTCCTCCTCGTCGGTCATCGTCGCGCTCTCGCCGGTGGTGCCCAGCGTGAGGATGGCATCGGTGCCGTTCTCGATCTGGAACTCGAGCAGGCGCTCGAGCTGGTCGAAGTTGACGGAGCCGTCCTCGTTGAACGGGGTGACGAGGGCCACGATCGAGCCCTCGAGCTTGCGAACGTCCATGTTGTCTCCCTAGTGCTCAAAGGCGCCGGACCGCGGAGCTGGGCCCGCGGCTGGCACCCGTCTCTACTTGATTCCGGTGACGCCCTCGCTCTCGGCGGCGAGGTTGGCAAAGGCCTCGGGCAGCACGTCGAGCGTGGCGAAGTAGTCCATCGGCATCTCGCGGCGGCGGATGAGCTCGGTCGCGCCGTCCTCGCGCAGCAGCACCTCGGCGGGGCGCAGGCGGCCGTTGTAGTTGTAGCCCATGGCGTAGCAGTGGGCGCCCGCGTCGTGCATGACGATGAGGTCGCCCTCCTCGATGGGCGGCAGGTGGCGGTCAATGGCGAACTTGTCGTTGTTCTCGCACAGGCTGCCCGTGACGTCGTAGACCTCGGTGGCCTCGGCCTGGGTCTTGTCGGGCCCTCCCGGCTGGCCCACCACGCTCAGGTGGTGGTAGGCGCCGTACATCGCCGGGCGAATGAGGTCCACGGCACAGGCGTCCACGCCGATGTAGTCCTTGTAGATGCGCTTCTCGTGAATGGCACGGGTCACCACGCAGCCATAAGGGCCCATCATGAAGCGGCCCATCTCGGTGTAGATGGCGACATCGCCCATGCCAGCGGGCACGAGGATCTCGTCGTAGGCGGCGTGCACGCCCTCGCCAATGGCGCGGATGTCGTTTGCGGCCTGGCCGGGCAGGTAGGGCACGCCGACGCCACCCGAGAGGTTCACGAACGCCACGTGGCAGCCGGTCTTGCGCTCGAGCTCGACGGCGAGCTCAAAGAGAATGCGCGCGAGCTTGGGATAGTACTCGTTGGTGACCGTGTTGCTCGCGAGGAACGCGTGGATGCCAAAGTTCTTGGCGCCCTTGGCCTTGAGCAGGGAGAACGCCTCGAAGAGCTGCTCGGTGGTCATGCCGTACTTGGAGTCGCCGGGATTGTCCATGATGCCGTTAGCAAGCTGGAACAGACCACCCGGGTTAAAACGGCAGCTCACGGTCTCGGGGATGGGCCCCGCGACCTTCTCGAAGAAGTCGATGTGGCTGATGTCGTCAAAGTTCACGAGGGCACCCAGCTCGCGGGCCTTGACAAAGTCCGCGGCGGGCGTGTCGTTTGAGGAGAACATAATCTGCTGGCCGGTGATGCCCAGGGCCTGGGCAATCTGGAGCTCGGTGTAGCTCGAGCAGTCGCAGCCGCAACCATACTCGTGCAGGATCGAGATGAGGCGCGGGTTGGGGTTGGCCTTGACGGCGAAGTACTCGCGAAAGCCGGGGTTCCACGAGAAGGCCTCGCGCACGGCCTCCGCGTTGCGACGGATGCCCGCCTCGTCATAGAGGTAGAAGGGCGTGGGATACTTCTCGGCCGCCGCCTCGAGGACGACCTTGCTCGCAAACGGCGTCTTGAGACTGTAGCCGTGGTTGGGGAGCTTCTCGACGTCCTCGACCGAGGTAACGTTGTAGCTAGGGTTTTGCGCCTGGATAGGCGGGGTGTGATCGTGCGGCGCGCTCATGCGGCTCCAATCGATAGCGCTCCTGCAGGGACGGGCGGCCGCGCGGGGCGGCCACTGCAGACAGTCTTGCGGGTGTCTCCCACAAGCCCACCCGGTTGCGCCGTGACGGGCGCCCGAGTTCGGCGGGGTTGCTCCCGCACGAGGTCACAGCCCGCCGGCTCGCTCGCGCTTCTTCTTCCCCGCGCCTCTATCAGTTCAGCTACCGTAACACAACGCCCGCGACGCAGGGCGATTGGCGGCAAGACGTTACCCACTCGCCATCTGCGGGGACAGAGGGACGAGTAGAATGCGAGCAAAACGCCCACGAGCCTCGAGAGGGAGACCCGCATGAGCATGACGAGAAGGGCCTTCGTGGCCGTAATCGCCGGACTGGTGGCGACGCCCGCGCTGACGGCCTGCCAGCAGCAGGGCAGCGCGGCGGGCTGGGTTGCCGCGCAGGACGACTCGCTCGCGGTGCTCACCTGGGAGGTCGCCGGCGGCGGCACCGTGGCGATGCCCGGCGAGGGCTGGGCCGCGCATGACGACTTCATTCAGCTGCAGCTGGCCGGCGGCTCGATTCCCGGCGAAAAGATCGCGCGAGTCGAGCAGAGCGGTGACACGCTCACCGTGACGCTCGAGAGCAAGGACGGTCCCGAGACGATGGACCTGCTGCTCACCGAGTGGCGGCTTACGCCCAGCGAGGGCGGCGTGGACGGCATTGGCCACGTTATGGTCGACCATGGCGGCGGAGACGTGCGCGAGCTCGACAAGGTCGAGGAATAGCAAAGTGGGACAGTTGCTCCGGGCAACTGTCCCACTTCTTGTTTTGGCCCGGGGCTTGCTGGCAGGGTCACACGGGAAAGAAGCCTGCACCACAAAGGCAAGCGTATCGTCATCCACCCACCGGCAACTGAGGAGCGAGGGGCTCGTGACCCTGCCCTTGTGGCCACTCTCTCAGATGTAGTCAGTGGCCTCAACGGTGGCGCCGCCTCTCCCGACCGACACCGTCTGCGCCGGCGCGGGTGCCGCGGCGGCGTATAGTCTTGGCAACCACAAGGGGACGGAGAACCATGGAAGACCTTGCCCTGCTCACCAAGTTCCGCCAGGACCTGCACCGCATTCCTGAGCTCGACTTTGACCTGCCCGAGACAATCGCCTACGTGCACGGCGTGCTCGACGGCCTGTCGTGCGAGGTGACGAGCCCGTGCAGGGGTTGCGTCGCCGCGTTCTTTGACGTCGACGCCAAGCTGGGCCGCCCGCATGGGCCCGCCACGGCCATCCGCGCCGACATGGACGCGCTGCCCATCACCGAACGCAGCGGCGTTTCGTTCTGCTCGACCAAACCCGGCCACATGCACGCCTGCGGCCACGACGGCCACATGGCCATGGCGCTTGCTGCCGCCTGCTGGGTCAACGAGGTACTGGCAGGAGATGCCACCGAGGCCGCACACCTGCTGCCGCGCAACGTGTTGTTCGTGTTCCAGCCCGCCGAGGAGACCACCGGCGGCGCCCGCCTCGTCTGCGAGTCGGGCGTGTTCGAACGCTACGGCGCCGACCGCATCTTTGGCTTCCACGTCTGGCCCGACCTGCCCGCCGGCACCATCGCGAGCCGCCCGGGCCCGCTGCTTGCCCGCGCCAGCGAGACGCACCTCAACGTGCACGGCACCTCGAGCCACATCGCCAAGAGCGCGGACGGCCACGACGCCCTGCTCGCCGCCGCGCACTTCC
>NZ_CEVYAT010000068.1:0-8285 GCF_982402205.1 Parolsenella sp.
GCTCACGTGCTCGATGACATCTGCCGAGGCGTCGGGGTAGGCAAAGCTCACGTCGTCGAAGACGAGCTCGCCGCGCGGCGCATCGGCTGCCGGGAGCTGGGGGTTTGCGGGCTCCGCGATCGAGGTCTTGGTCCTGAGGACGTCGTCGACGCGCTCGGCGGCCACCTCGGAGCGGGGCAGCATGACCGAGACCATCGTGAGGATCATGAAGGCCATGACGATCTGCATCGTGTAGGACATGAAGGCCATCATGTCGCCTACCTGCATGACGCCGTCGTTCACGCCATGGGCGCCAAACCAGACGATCAACACGGTGACGCAGTTCATGACGAGCATCATGAGCGGCATCATGAAGCTCATGGCGCGGTTGGTGAACAGCTGGGTGCTCATGAGGTCGCGACTCGCGCCGTCAAAGCGCTCGAGCTCGTGGTCCTGGCGGCCAAAGGCGCGGATGGGCATGATGCCGTCGAGCATCTCGCGGGCGACGAGGTTCACGCGGTCGACGAACTTCTGCATCGCCTTGAACTTGGGCATCGTGAGGCCCATGAGCACGCCCACGACGGCGCAGACGGCAATGACGGCCACGCCGATGGTCCACTCGAGACCCGTGTGGGTGGCGAGCACGCGCAGCACGGCGACCACGCCCATGATGGGTGCCATGAGCACCATGCGGATGAACAGCGTGGTGGCCATCTGGATCTGCTGGATGTCGTTGGTGCAACGGGTGATGAGCGAGGCCTGGCTGAACCTGCCCACCTCGGCCGGGCTAAAGTGCATCACGGCGTCGAAGGTCTGGCGACGCAGGTCGCGGGCGATGGTGCAGGCGGTGTGCGAGGCCACGGCACCCGTGAGCACGGTGGCGACGAGCGACACGAGGCACAGGCCAAACATCTTGAGTGACATCTGCGAGAGGTAGGCGTTCTGCACGTCCTCGAGGCTGATGCCCTGGGCGGCGTACTGCTGCTGCACGTAGGTGATGGCGCGTTGCTTGACGATGGAGCCGCCCATGGAACCCATAGAGTCGCTCATGGCGCTCGCGGCGTCGACGAGCTTCTGCTGCGGGACCATGCCGGCCGCCACGGCTGCACGCACGGTGTCCATGTCGAGCGCGCCCGTCATACCGTCGGCGAGCGTCGAGGCGTCGACGCCCTGCTCGAACGACAGCACGACCGTCTCGGGCAGGCTCATGGCGTTGGTCACGGCGCCGTCCTCGGCACGGTCTGCCTCGGAGCCCACGTAGGCGCGTACGCCCTCGTCGTTGGCCTGCCCATAGGCGGCCTCTACGGTGTCCTGGTCGTCCTGGCTCATGAAGAGCTCGAGGTCGGACAGGGCGTCTGCCTGGATGGTGTTGGGCACGGGGCTCTCGATGCCGCCCTGTTGGATGCCCACGTCGACAATCTCGCTCATGTAGGTGGGCAGCGCCAGGTCTGCGTTGCAGCTGATGACGATGAGCGCGATGGCAGTGACGAGCGCCAGTATGTGGTTCTTGAAGAGCCTGATGATCTTCACGCGGCTATGCCTCCTCCTTGGTTGGTGGCAGCGGGAGCCCGGCCCACGGCGCGGCCTGCGGGGCTCCCCGGTGGATGGATATCTATGGTGTGCGCGGCGGCTGCGGCGCGCGCAACGCTCGCGACCCTCGCCCACTTGCGGGGCGCGGCGACGATGGCGCGCGTAGCGGGCTAGATGTGGACCTGCCGGCCTTCTGCGCGGCGGGCCTCCATAACCTCGCCGATGCGCCCCACGACGTGCACGAGGGACTCGGCGTCCTCGGGCCCCAGCTCCTCGAGGAAGCGCGCGATGAGGTCGAGGCACTCCTCGAAGTGCTTGCTTGCCACCTCGTAGCCCTTCTCGGTCACGAGCACCTCGACGCGCCTGCGGTCGTGCTCGCAGCCGCGTCGCTCCACGTAGCCGCGCTTCTCGAGGGCACGCAGGGTGTTGGCGATGCGCGCGTCGGACACGCCGGCCTTGCGGGCGAGCTCGCTGGGAGACATCGGGTGGCCCTCCTCGATGAGCGCCTGCATCACGGCAGGCATGCCGCGCGTGGCCTCGCTCACGGTGGGCTCGGGTCGCAGGCTCATGACCTTGCGACCCTCCCTCAGAAGCTCGAGGGCGCGCGCGAGCCACTCCTCGCTGGGCGACGTAGCGCTCGCGTCCCGCATAAGCCCGGAGAATGCGTCATGCTGGGTCATGCGTAACTCCTCCAAATAGTTTCTAGCATTAGTTTTCATTGTTAGGAATATAGCCATTTGGCTCCTCCGATTTCACGAGACCCCACATTGAGGTAGACTTCACATCAAGGACACAACATCTCGGCGAAAACTGCTTGCAGGGCGCTGGTGCTGTGCTATTCTTAACCAGCTATGCGTCGAAGGCGGTTGCAAGATGCGCCGCTTACATGGAGGTACAACAATGTCTAAGGTTTGCGCCATCTGCGGCAAGCACGCCGTTGCCGGTCGTTCGATCAGCCACTCGCACCGCGTCACCAACCGCAAGTTCCGTCCGAACATCCAGCACGTCACGGTTGTCGTCGACGGCCACAAGCAGAAGATGAACGTCTGCTCCACCTGCCTCAAGTCTGGCAAGGTCGCCCGCTCCTAGTAGCGAGCTCGCTGCAAACGCAGCTCATATGCATTGTCGGGGAGTCGCCGGTTTCGGCGGCTCCTTTTTTGTTGCCGCTCCCCCGTTGACCGGGCACGAGCGGCGCGACGCCACGACAAGGTGCGCACGTCCGGGTTCGCAAGCGGCACGCGACGCCGTGGAACGCATAGCCCGGGGCACGACCGACGCCGCCCGTGAGAACAAGGGGACGACACGAATATGGCCCCGCACCAGCAACTGCTCGTACGGGACCAACGCAATCGTTAAACAAGGACCTAGCGGATGAGAAACGCCGCCACGATGCCCACGTGGCAGGTGATTGCGGCGTCATCGGCGTCGATGACGTTCGAGATGCCGCGGTCGCGCAGGGCGTCGACGCGGAAGTGGTCGAGCTCCCAGCGCATGCCGCGCTCGCTCACCACGCTCGCGTCGGCAAGCGCCACGAAGGAGAAGTGACAGCCGCAAGCCCGCTCCCCCAGCTCCCACGTCTGGGTGCCGCGCGGCGAAAGGATGCGGCAGGTGAAGGCGTCCTCGACAAGCGAGGGCGCGAGGTCGGCGTTCGAGGCGAGCACCCCAAAGACGGCCAGGGCATGGTCCATACGACCAGCGCTCGCGCAGGTGACCGTGACCTCAAGGTCCTCGCCACGCTCCGAGGCGATCTGGCGGGCACAGGCAAAGCCCAGCGAGAGGTCGGTGTCGTACTTCGCGGGCGGAAAGAGCCGGATGCCCAGCTCACCGTGAAGGCCGCGAATCTGGGGCGTCTCGCGCACGTCGTCAGCGGGCGTCACGTCGAGGTGCTGGCCGGTGGTGGCCGCAGCCGAGGCGCTCGCGTGGTCGCGCACCCAGGCGAGGGTGTCCGCGCTCACGGTGTCGGCGTCGCCGCAAAAGGCATCGGGCACAATGCCCGCCGCCCGGCACGCCTCGGCACCACGGTCGATTGCCACGACCGTCTCGGCCTCGCGGGCAAGCTCGGAAAGGGTGGCTGCGCTGCTGGGCTCGGGAGAGCCCGCTACGAGAAGAACACGCATGGGAGCCTTAGGCCTCCTCGGGGCTGGGCCTGCGGGTGGCGTCGTCGAACGCCTCGATGGCCGAAAGCGAAATGCTGCCGTAGTTCTCGGAGTAGAGGTCGGACCAAGAGCGGATGAAGTTGGCGTCGCGCCCATCGTGGTCGTTGTGGATGCCAGCGACGTGGAAGCCCGCGCGGCGTGCGGAGCGCACGGCGAACGGGGCGTCCTCGAAGACCCAGGTCTCGGCAAGCGGTGTGCTCAGGCGCTCGAGCGCCTCGAGGTAGACGTCGGGGAAGTCCTTGTCGCGCCCGTCTCGCACGTCCTCCGTGCACAGGACGTCGTCGAAGTAGCCAAGCAGGCCGTGGCACTCGAGCGCACGGATCACGAGCTGCCGTGGCGTGGAGCTCGCGACGATCATGGGGAGGCCTGCCTGGTGCAAGCTCTCGACGAAGGCGTGGGCACCCGGCATCTCGACGATGCTGTTCTCGTAGGCGTGCGTCACGAAGTCATAGATCTTGACGAGCAGAGAGTCGGGGTCGTCGCTCATGCAGAACTCGCTGTGGAGAAACTCGCAGGCCTGCATCAGCGTCATGGCCTCGACGGTGTCGAGGAGCTCCTGCGTAGGCTCGACGCCATAGCCCAAGATGAGGGTCCAGAACATGTTCATCCACATGCCCATCGAGTCGAGCAGGGTGCCGTCGCAGTCGAAAATGGCGCCGGAGATCTTTGACACGGGTGCCTCCCCTAGGTTTGCCGCGGGCGCGGCGAGACAGATGTTTTAAGTATACGAGCTTGTCGAGGTAGCGTTCTAAACGTCGCGCCGGTGACACGCGAGCCAAAGTTTGGGTAAAGTATCTCCTGCGGCCGCAGGGCCGCATTTCTATGCACAGAGCTCGCCCGCGCGGCGAGGGTTCACGGAGGTTTTGGCACATGGCACGTTACGACTATCGATGCACCGGCTGCGGCAAGGTCTTTGAGGTCGAGCACCCGATGTCGGAGCGCCCGAGCATCACCTGCCCGAACTGCGGCAAGCCGGCCGAGCGCGTCTTCTCGGCCTCGAGCATCACGTTCAAGGGCTCGGGCTTCTACAACACCGACCAGCGCGGCGGCAACAGCGCCACCGACGCTACCTCGGGCTGCTCGGGCTGCCCGGGCCACGACTGCGCGAGCTGCGGCGCGTAAGGGGCTTGGCGGGAGCCTCGCTGCTCCGCACCGACCGAGCTAGCATACCCGCTGTGACCCATCAATGCGAGAAGGGCGCAACGCCACCCACGGCGTCGCGCCCTTCTTCTGTTTTGGGACAAATTAGCCCGGAGCCTTTCTGTCCCAAACCGCAGGTAAGGTGGGACAGTAAGGCTACGGGCGAAAGTGTCCCAGCTAGCGGTGGACGAGACGGGCGCAGAAGTGGCCGTCGGGACCACCCGCGCAGGGAATCGAGCGGTACATGCCGCGGCTAGTGACCCAGGAGAGAGCTCCAGGCTCGAGCGAGGCGATGCCGGGGGAGTCCGTCACGCTCGCGAGCTCGAAGGCACTGCCGGCGTCGCTCGCGAGGAAGGCATCGACGACGTCCTCGTTCTCGCAGGCAAGCACCGAGCAGGTGGCGTAGACGAGCGAGCCGCCCGGCGCCACGCGCCTGCTCGCGGCGGAAAGAATCGAGAGCTGCAGGGCCGGCAGTCCCTCGGGGTTCGCGGGATCGAGCGAGGAAGCCTCGAGCGTCCAGGGAATCTCGGGGTGACGGCGCATCGTGCCGGTGCCCGAGCAGGGGGCATCGACGAGCACGGACGAAAACGAGCCCGAGAGCTCGGCAGGCTGCTCGTCCTCGCCAAGCCTGGTGGCGTCGAACTCGGTGCAGCTCACGGTCCCGGCAAGGCCCGCCGTCTTCATACGCGCGCGAGCAAGAGCCACCTTGGAACCCACGAGCTCGCACCCCGCGATGGAGGGCGTGGCACCCAGCTCGTCCATGGCACGCGCGAGCAGCAGCGACTTGGTGGCGCGTCCCTGCCCCACCTCGAGGACATGGCCCTGGGCGGGAGCGGCCACGCGGCAGACGATCTGGGCCGAGAGGTCCGCGACCGCGACGTCGCACGACGCCACGAGCCCTGTGCGGGCAAGGCGCGCACCGCTCGAGAGCTTCCAGCTCGCGGGAAGACTCGTGGGCTCGCACTCGTCGGCCAGGCGCGAGAGATGGTCGGCGAGGTCCGCCGTGTCAACCTCCGCGCGGCCCTGGGCCACGTAGATGGGCGCGGGGTCGAGCGCGGCGCACGCCATCCTCGCGGCGTCGCGCTCCCCCAGCTCGGCAAGCACGGACTCGCACAGCCACTGGGGATAGCCCGAGGCAACGGCGAGGTCGAGGGTGCTGAGCGCGCACTCCTCGCCCTGGGCGAGGCGGCAGACGCGGCTGCGGGCGGCGTCGACCTCGGGGCGGCACGCCTTGACGCGGCGCAGCACGGCGTTGGCCATGCCCGCGGCGCGCGGTTGCACGCTGCGCACGAGCTCAACGCCCTGGCTCACGGCAACCTGCGGGGGCGTCTCGAGGTAGAGGACCTCGAACGATGCGAGGCGCAGGGCGTCGCGCACGCGGGGCTGGATGGAGCCCGGGCGGCTCGCGAAAGAATCGATGCGGCGGTCGAGCTCGCCTGCGGCGACGTTGACGCCCAGCACGAGCCTCGTGGCGAGCGAGCGCGCCTTGCGGCCGAGCGCGTCCATCTCGTGGGCGCTGCGGAGCAGGTCGCGGGCGCGGGCGCCACGGCGGCGCTGGAGCGACAGGAGGCGCAGCGCCGTGGTGCGCGCGGGGCTTGCGACCGTCATCAGACACGCTCCCAGGCAAGGTCGTCGCCGCGAAGTCCCGCGGCCCAGGCGTTCGCGGCCATCTGGCGCTTGCCGTCGGGCTTGACCTCGAGCACCTCGAGCGCACCGTCGGCGCAGCCCAGCACGACGCGGCCATGGCTCACGACCACGTGCCCCTGTGCCACAGAATCATCGCAGGTGGCGGCGCGCACGAGGCGCACGCCCTTGCCGGCGACCGCGCAGCGGGCGGGCGCGGCGTCGGTGCTCGCGAGCACGCGGCGCACGTTGTCGGTGGCGGAGTCGGCGGCATCGAGGCGCATCTCGGCCTTGTCGATCTTGTGCGCGTAGGTCACCAGCGTCTCGTCCTGCTGCGTCCAGGTGGCCGTACCGGCGGCGATGTCGTTGATGGCGTCGACGAGCGCGGCAGCACCGAGGCGGCCCACCTCGTCGAGCAACTCGCCGGACGTCTTGCCCGCGGCCGCGGTGCTCACCTGGGCGCAGTAGGCGCCCGCGTCGAGCTCGTGCACGACCTCCATGATCGAGGCGCCCACGAGCTCGTCGCCCGCGAGGACCGCGCGCTGGATGGGTGCGGCGCCGCGCCAGCGCGGCAGCAGCGACGCGTGCACGTTGATGCAGCCCAGGGGAAAGAGCTCGAGCAGGGCGTCGGGCAGAATGCAGCCATAGGCGGCCACGACGCACAGGTCTGCCCCGAGGGCGCGAATCTGGTCGATGACCTCGGGCGTCATGCGGTTGGTCTCGGTGACGGAGAGGCCCAGCTCCAGTGCCTTGGCCTTGACGGGGCTCGGCTCGAGGCGCTTACCGCGGCCTCGCACTGCGTCGGGGCGCGTCACGACGCGGCAGACCTCGAACGCATTGGCAACGGCCTCGAGGGAGGGCACGGCAAAGTCGGGCGTGCCCATGAAGACGATGCGCATGGGTGCTCCTCGCTACTCGGTCTCGCCGGGACGGGCACCCTCGGCCATGGCCCTCTCGCACTCCTGGAGCGCCTTGGCGCGCTTGAGGGGCGGCAGGTGGTCGACCATAGTCACGCCGTCGAGGTGGTCGATCTCGTGCTGCAGGCACACGGCCAGCAGGTTGTTCTCGGCCTCGTACTGCATGAGGTCGCCGTCGAGGTTCGTGGCGTGGACGATGACGTGGCTCGGGCGGTCGATGTCAACCGAGATGCCCGGGAACGACAGGCAGCCCTCGCTGAAGCGGCGCAGGGCACCGTCGGCCTTGACGATCTTGGGGTTGATGAGGACGTAGGGGTTCTCGCTGCCCTTCTCGTCCGTGTAGTCGCAGTCGATGACGACCATGCGGACCATCTCGCCGATCTGAGGGGCGGCGAGGCCGCAGCCGTCGGCCTCGTACATGTCCTCGAGCATGCGCTGGGCCAGGGCGCGCACGTCGTCATTGATCTCGGTGATGGGCTCGCAGACCTGCGACAGGCGCGGGTCGGGGGTAAGCAGGATGTCCTTGGTGCTCATGGCGCTCCTCACACAAGCCCCGCTAGCGGGGCGAACAGTCAGTTGCAACAATCATACCAACCAGCGCGCCCGGCCTTGCAAAGCCAAGAGAATTAGCACAGCGAACGACCGCTGGGACAGTGTCCTGGAGTTCTATTGTCCCAAATTGGGACAGTGTCCCGGAGACCTATTGTCCCAGCGGGCATGTCACAGCAGGTCGTAGGCGTCGACGTCGATCGAGAGCGCCACGTCGCGGCGGGCCGGCAGGGCGTCGGCCGCGACCGTGAGGACGGGTCCCACGTTGGCCGCGGCAGGGGCCTTCACCACCACGTGGCGACGGAAGCGGTCCTTGACCTTGGCGCGCACGCACTCGGCGGGGCCCAACACCTCCCACTCGCCCGGCAGGTCGAGCACGCGGGCGCGTAGC
>NZ_CEVYAT010000069.1:0-8259 GCF_982402205.1 Parolsenella sp.
GCCCAGGCAGGCATCACGGCCGCCGAGGCAGCCGCGGACGCCGCCGTGGACGAGCAACTCTCCCAGATGTCCGCCCAGCTCGACGACGCCCAGTCGCAGCTCGACGAGCAGCGCGACCTCGCCCTGGCACAGCTCGACGAGGCGGCCGCCCAGCTCAGCGACGCCGCGGCCCAGGCGGCAGACGGCCAGGCCGAACTCGACGACGCCCGCGCCGAGTTCGAGCGGCAGAAGGCCGACGCCCTCGCCAAAATCGCCGACGCGCGCGCCAAGCTCGCCGACGTTGGCAGCGCCACCTGGTACGTCCAGGACCGCTCGGCCATCTCGAGCTACTCCTCGATCGACTCCGACGCGAGCTCCATCGAGGTCATCGGCACCGTTTTCCCGGCGATCTTCCTCACCGTGGCCATCCTCATGTCCATCACCACGGCCACGCGCATGGTCGAGGAGGAGCGCGGCCTCATTGGCCTGTACAAGGCGCTGGGCTACCCGCGCCTCCGTATCATGGCCAAGTACGCCGGTTACACCATCGCCGCGACCCTCGTGGGCTGCGGCGTGGGCGCGCTGCTGGGCTTCGTGGCGCTGCCTAAGTTCCTCTTCACCGTGTTTGCCGTGATGTACACGCTGCCGGCCTTTACCCTGCACTTCAGCGCGGGCCTGTGCGCCCTGGCCTTTGGCCTGTTCGTGGTGGGCATCGGCGCTGCCACGCTCGTCGCCGTGCGCGGCGAGCTCGCCGAGTGCCCCGCGGCCCTCATGCGCCCCAAGGCCCCGCGCGCCGGCAAGCGCATCCTGCTCGAGCACGTCGGCCCCGTGTGGCGCCGCCTCCCCTTCCTCAACAAGGTCACGGCCCGCAACCTCTTCCGCTACAAGAGCCGCCTGGCCATGACGGTGTTTGGCGTGGCCGGCTGCTGCGCCCTCATGATCATGGGCTTTGGCATCAACGACACCGTGCAGGCCCTCTCGCCCAACCAGTACGGCGGGTCAGGCCGCGCGGGCATCTACTCCTACGACCTGCTCGCCGCCACACAGCCCGCAGACCTCGAGGTGGCCGCCCAGAGGCTCACCGACAGCAGCCGCGTGGACTCCTACGTGGCCGTGCGCTACGAGAACGTCACGGTCGAGCACAACGGCGCCAAGCAGACCATGCAGCTCGTCGTGGTGCCCAACGACTTTGCGCTCGACGGCTACATCGACCTGCGCACGCAGGACGGCCAGCACCTCGACCTTGCCGGCGCCACCGCAGACGGCGGGGCCCTGCTCACCAAGAACGCGGCCGTGGTGCTGGGCTTTGGCGAGGGCGACAGCGTGCGTCTGCAGGACACGTCGCTCAACCAGGCAGACGTCAAAGTGAGCGGCATCGTGATGAACTACCTCGGCAACGCCGTCTACCTCACCCAGGACAGCTACGAGCGCCTCTTTGGCCAAGCGCTCGAGCCCAACGCCCTGCTCGCCAAGCTCAACGGCACGGACGACGAGAAGATCGCCTTCGCAGACGAGCTCGGAGGCGACGCGACGTTCCTCTCGGTCACGAGCGTGGCCGCCGGCATCCGCGACTTCGAGAGCAACTTCATGCTCATCAACTACGTGGTGGCGCTCGTCACGGCGCTGGCCGCGGGCCTGTCGTTCGTGGTGCTGTTCACGCTCGCCACCACCAACATCTCGGAGCGCGAGCGCGAGCTGGCCACGATCAAGGTACTGGGCTTCCGCAAGCGCGAGGTGCGCGTCTATATCAACAAGGAGCTGCTCATCCTGGCGCTCATCGGCACCATCGTGGGCATTCCGCTGGGGTGCGTGCTGGGTCACTCGCTCACCTACGTGCTCAACATGCCCTCGATGTACTTTGCCGTGGAGATCAACCCCTTGAGCTACGTGTGGTCGTGCGGCCTGTCGATGCTCTTTGCGCTGGCGACGTCGCTCGTCACGAGCCGCTCCATCGACCGCGTCGACATGGTGGGCGCCCTCAAGTCTGCCGAGTAGGGCGAGGAGCCGCAGTACGCACCGGCCATCCCCGCCCGCGGGCGCGCCCCGCGGGTCCCCAAGCCGCTTGGGTAGAATGAATCCCAAGCAATCAGAGGGGACCCGCATGAGAAACCCGTTCGAGAGAAACGCCGATGAGCAGCACCCGGCACGCGGCATGCGCCAGCGCGGCGAGCTCGCGCCCGCAGACGAGGCCGAGCAGAGAGGACGCGAGCGTCGCGCCCGCACCAGCCAGGCCGGCCGTCCTGCCCGTGGCAGCCGCGGCACACAGGCGCCCGACCAGCAGGGTCGCGGGCGCGGTCACAAGCCGCGTCGCCCCAAGAAGCCCAGCCGCCTGGGCATGCTCGTTGGCAACTGGTGGAACCGCCTCATCAGCGCCGTCTACTCGGGGTCGCTGTCGAGCCAGACCGAGCAGTACACCGCCCACAACACCACGCAGGACTACATCTGGAACTCAGTGGGCCTGGGCGCCTGGGGCGTTGTCTTCCCGGTGCTGTCGGTGGTCACCACGCAGCTCATCGGCGTGGAGCCAGCCGGCCGCTTCTCGATGGCCTTCGTTACGGGCACGCTGCTGCTCTTCATCGCCAACTACGGCGTGCGCACCTTCCAGGTGTCAGACCTCGCCGAGAAGCACTCGTTCTCCGACTACCAGGCAAACCGCGTGGTCACGTGCGTCGTGATGCTCGTGGTGGGCATCCTCTACTGCCAGCTGCGCGGCTATGACCCGCAGATGTTCACACTGTGCATGGGCATGTTCGTCTACCGCGCCATCGACGGGCTGGCAGATGTCTACGAGGGGCGCCTGCAGCAGATGGACAAGCTCTACCTCGCGGGCATCTCGCAGGCGATCCGCTCGGCCGCCGTCATCGTGGCCTATAGCGTCGTGATCCTCATCACGCGCAGCCTGGGGGCCGCCGGCATCGCCATGGCCGTGGCGGCCGCGGCGTCGTTCGTGCTGCTCACCCTGCCGCTCACATTCTTCGAGACGCCCAAGAGCAAGAAGCTGTCGCTTGGCAGCGTCAAGGACCTGTTCGTCCAGTGCTTCCCGCTGTTCGTGGCGCTGTTCCTCTACAACCTCATCGACAACATGCCCAAGTTCGCGATGGAGGGCGTGCTGTCCTACGACAACCAGCTCTACTTCAACGCGCTGTTCTCGCCCGCGCACATCATCATCATGGTGATTGGCTTCATCTACAAGCCGCAGCTCATGCGCCTGGCAGAGATCTGGGCAGACCCCAAGCGCCGCGGCCGCTTCGACATCATCGTGCTGGCGGTGCTCGCCATCATCGTGGCGCTCACGCTGGGCGTCGCGGGCTTCATGGGCACCATCGGCATCCCCATCATGAGCTTCCTGTACGGCGTGGACTTCGAGCAGTTCCGCGGGCTGTGCTACGTCATGGTGGCCACGGGCGGCGTGTGCGCGGCCATCGACTTCCTGTACCAGATCATCACGGTGCTGCGCCGCCAGAAGGCCGTGACGCGCGTCTACCTGCTCACGCTGGGATTCTCGCTGTTCGTGCCGCCGCTGCTCATCGGCTTCACGGGCCTGCCGGGAGCCGTTTTGGGCTACCTCATCGTCATGTGCATCCTGCTCGTGCTGCTCGTAACCGAGTACCTCTCGATCCACGCTGAGCTCTCCGAGACACTCAGGAGCTACCGCAAGCCCGCCCGCGCCGACCGCCCCAGCGCCACGTCCTCGCCCTCGCCCGAGGATTAGCCGCTGGGACAATGCCTGCCTGAGCAACTGTCCCACAAAACGCCCCAGCCACGGCAACCGTGACTGGGGCGTCGTCTTACCTATGGAGCCAAGCGGGGCAGCGCGCGCCTTACAGCGGGCGGATGCTGACCTCCTTGAGCTGCTTGGCCGAGACCTCGCTGGGCGCGTCGCTCATGAGGTCGGAGCCGCTCGAGGTCTTGGGGAACGCCATGACCTCGCGGATCGAGTCGGAGCCGGTGAGCAGCATGCACACGCGGTCGAGGCCCAGGGCAAAGCCGCCCATGGGAGGCGCGCCAAACTCGAGGGCCTCCATGACGAAGCCAAACTGCTCGCGGGCGCGCTCGGGCGTGAAGCCCAGCAGCTCGAGCATGGAGAGCTGCATCTCGGCGTCGTGGATGCGCATGCCGCCGCCGCCCGCCTCGTAGCCGTCCATGACGAAGTCGTAGGTGTAGGAGCCGGCAGCGAGCGGGTTCTCGCGAATCTTCTCGACGTCGGACTCGGTGGGAAGCGTGAAGGGCTGGTGCTCGGCAGCGTAGGCCTTGCGCTCCTCATCCCAGTGGAACAGCGGGAAGTTGACGACCCAAAGGAAGTCGTGGCCCTCGCGCTTGACGTTGAGGGCATTGGCCATGTGGGTGCGCATGCCGCCGAGGATCTCGTCGGAGGCGAGACGCGGGCCGGCGGCGAACATCACGAGGTCACCGGGCTCGACCTGGGCGCGCTCGCGCAGGGCCGCCATCTCCTCGTCGGAGAAGAACTTGACGATGGGGCTGTTGATGGAGCCGTCCTCGCGGAAGGCGATCCATGCCAGGCCCTTGGCGCCAAACGTGGAGGCCACGCCGGCGAGCTTATCGATCTTGGCACGTGCCCAGGCACCGGCGCCCTTGGCGTTGATGGCCTTGACGACAGAGCCCTCCTCGTTTGCGGCAGTCGCAAAGACCTTGAACTTGGAGTGGGCGAAGATGTCGGTCAGGTCGACCAGGTGCATGCCATAGCGGGTATCGGGCTTGTCGGAGCCATAGGTGTCCATGGCCTCCCAGTAGTCCATGCGACGCAGCGGCGTGGGCATCTCGACACCCATGCGGCCGAAGGCATCGGCCAGGACCTCCTCGAGCGCGCTCATGACATCGTTCTGGTCCACGAAGGACATCTCGATATCGACCTGGGTGAACTCGGGCTGACGGTCGGCACGCAGGTCCTCGTCGCGGAAGCACTTGGCAACCTGGTAGTAGCGCTCGACGCCGCCCACCATGAGCAGCTGCTTGAGCAGCTGCGGGCTCTGCGGCAGGGCGTAGAAGTGGCCAGGCTGAATGCGGCACGGCACGAGGAAGTCGCGGGCGCCCTCGGGCGTGGACTTGAACAGGCTCGGCGTCTCGACCTCCATGAAGGCGCGCTTGTGGAGCGCCTCGCGGATGGCGAAGGTGAAGTCGGAGCGGAGCTTGAGGTTGGCCATCATCTCGGGACGGCGGATGTCGAGGTAGCGGTAGCGCAGGCGCGTGTCCTCGGACGTGTCGATGCCGTCCTCGATCTGGAAGGGCGGAGTCTTGGAGCGGTTGAGCACCTCGATGGTGTCAACGCGGACCTCGATCTCGCCGGTGGGGAGCTTGGGGTTGACGGTCTCCTCGTCACGGCCGCGCACGACGCCGTGAACGCAGATGGGCCACTCGGGGCGAATCGTCTCGGCGGCGTGGAAGGCGGTGCCGCCGGAGTGCTCCGGGTCAAAGGTGCACTGGGTCATGCCCGAGCGGTCGCGCAGGTCAACGAAGATGAGTCCGCCGTGGTCGCGGCGACGCCACACCCAACCGGTGAGCGCGACCTCCTCGCCGATGTTCTCGCGACGCAGCTCGCCCGCGGTGCGGGTGTGCATGGAGTGGGCGTGCATGGCCTCGGTCTCGGCGGCAAACGCGTCGGCCGCCTGGGCCTCGACGGCCGGGGTGGTGCTGGTGTCTTGCATGTGTGTCCTCTCGTCTGGGCCATCCCGTGTCGGTACGGATGGCAAGCCTTCAGACGGCGAACGGCCCCGTAGACAGCGTGGGCGCTCGCGCAAGGTCACATAATAGCGCACGCGGCAGAATTATTTCGTTTCCTACCTGTTACCCCCATGCAGTTGGGACACTTGCGCCCGTAGCCCAACTGTCCCGCTTTACCTGCGGTTTGGGACAATAGCGCCCGTAGGCTTACTGTCCCAGCGGCGCAACGCACGAGGCCCATGCGTGCTACCCTGCGAGATGGAAGAATCGACGAGGGGATGCACATGGCTATGGACGAGAAGAGCGACACACTGGCGACGCAGGCGGCGCACGAGATTCGCCGGGCGGCAGGCGCCACGAGCGCCTACGTCATAGACCGTCGCCGCTGGTATCACGCCCACCCTGAGGTGGCCTACCACGAGGTTGCCACCACCGGGCAGATCTGCGCGGACCTCGAGGCGCTGGGCATCCCCTACGAGCGCCCCACGAAGACGGGCGTAGTCGCCACGATCGCGGGCGCCGCGGCGGGCGCCTATGACGAGCAGGGCCAGCCGCGGCGCCGCCTCATGCTGCGCGCCGACATCGACGCCCTTCCCGTGACCGAGCAGACCGGCGAGCCGTTTGCCTCGCAGAACGAGGGCTTCATGCACGCCTGCGGGCACGACTGCCACATCGCGATGCTGCTGGGCGCGGCACGCCTGCTCATGGGCCTGCGTAGCGAGCTCGCGGGCGAGGTGCGCCTGGTGTTCCAGCCTGCGGAGGAGGGCGGCAACGGATCGAAGACCATGATCGAGGCGGGTGTGCTCGACGGGGTCGACGGGGTCTACGGTACCCACATCTGGAGCGACGTCGAAGAGGGCAAGGTGAGCGTCGAGGCCGGCCCGCGCATGGCCGCGACCGACTGGTGGCGCATCGACGTGACGGGCCGCGGGGCGCACGGGGCCATGCCCAACCAGGGGGCGGACGCGGTGCTCGCGGGCGCGGCGATCGTCGAGAGCTTGCAGGCCATCGTGAGCCGCAACATGAGCCCGTTCGAGCCGGCGGTAGTGACCGTGGGCCAGTTCCACGGCGGCACGGCCCGCAACGTCATGGCGGGAAGCGCCTGGATGGAGGGCACGGTGCGCACCTTCCACGAGAAGGCGCACGCAAGGATTCCGCAGCTTATGGACCGCATGGCGTCCGACGTGGCGGCCGCGTTTGGCTGCACGGCGCAGCTCACCTACGAGGTGGCCCACACGACCGTGGTGAACACGCCCGAGGCCAGCGAGCGCGCAGCGAGGGCCGCGGCCGAGGTGCTGGGCGAGGACGCCATCACGCGCTACCAGGGTTCCATGCCCGGCGAGGACTTCTCCGAGTACCTGCGGAGGTGCCCCGGCGTGTTCGTATTCCTGGGCAGCGGCACGGCCGACCCCAGCGGCAAGGTGTGGCCGCAGCACAGCAGCCACTACGACCCCAACGAAAGCGTCCTCGTGCGCGGCTCGATGCTCGCCGCCCAGTACGCCGTCGATTTTTTGAACGAGTAGGGCGAGAGGAGCGCAGTAGTAGGTGCGTGTCACGGCGCAGGTCTCGCGCAGTGGATCGCAGTCCCTACATTTAGCTGCACTTTTATGCAAACTACCGAGTTGCGTGTCTGTCGTTTGCAGCAAACAGCAGGTTTGTGTAAAACGCGGGCCTCCGAGAAGGGTCTAAACCTTCCACTTTTCGGTAGTTTGCTGCAAACGGCAGGCTCCCCGCCTTACACAAAACGGCACTTTGCAGCAAAAACCGAAACGCGCGCTTACAAGAATCGGTAGTTTGCGTCAAACGCAGGGACAGGCTGCTCGCCAGCTCGTCCTAATTACGCGTCCGCTATGACGGTTCATCAAAATTACGCGCTAGGAGCCCTCTGAGCACGTAATTTGGATGAACCAAGGCGTGGGACGCGTAGTTTGGATGAACAGACACTGCCGAGAAGAGTGGGAACGGCCCTCTCGGCGATGCGTTTCTCGACGGCAAGTCCTTCTCGGCAGCATGCTTCTCGCCCACCCCATCGAGTACCCACATTTACGCGCCCACCCCATCGCGCGCCCATATCTGCGCGCTCACCTCATCGCCCACCCCATCGAGCACCCACATCTACGCATCAAAACAATGAGCACCCATCTTTACGTGCTAGACGGCCTCTCAGCACGTAAAGATGGGTGCTCGCTGTTTGCGAACGCGTAGAAATGGGTGAACGCCCCGCCCAATGCCGCGAGGCTGTATGGTTAGCCATGGCCAACAATTAGCCAAGGCCAACATGCTGGATGCCAACCTAGGGCGGCGGCATGAAGAAGCGCTCTTTCGAGACAGAACGCAACGGCTTCTACGGCACGTATTACGAGAGCCCGCGCGGGGCAGGCTGAGCCATGATTGGCCTCTTTGGGGACGACCCAAACGACTACATGGCAAAGTGCGGCGCAAAGTGGTTGCACAAGAACAGTGTCAACGCGCTTTGCATCTCTCCCGGGGAGCACGACTACAGCCACGTCAACTGCCCGCTCGAGCGAATCGAGACGGCGGTCGGGTGGCTACTGGCCCATGGGAACAGAAAAGTTGGCATCATGGGGATGAGCACGGCGG
>NZ_CEVYAT010000070.1:0-8112 GCF_982402205.1 Parolsenella sp.
CGTTCCTATTTATTGATACTTAACATATTAATGTCGCGGACAGGGGCGTCCGTGACCCCACAGAAGGGATTCGCCATGCGCTTTGAGGGCAAGAGTGTCGTCGTCACCGGTGCCAGCGCCGGCATGGGTCGCCAGATCGCCTACGACTTCGCCAAGGAGGGTGCCACGGTCGTGGCCGTTGCCCGCCGCGCCGAGCGCCTCGAGCAGCTCGCCGCCGAGGCCGCCGAGGTCGGTCTTCCCGGCAGGGTCCTGCCCTATGTGGGCGACGTCTCGAGCCGCTAGGCCAACGAGGGCATGGTCGACTTCGCCGTCTCCCAGACCGGCAAGCTCGACATCCTCGTCAACAACGCCGGCATCATGGACGGCTTCGAGCCCATCGCCGACATCGCCGACGAGCGCTGGGACCAGGTCTTCGCCGTCAACGTCAAGGGCCCGATGTACGCCATGCGCAAGGCCGTCCAGGTCATGCTCGAGCAGGAGACGAAGGGCAACATCGTGAACGTCGCCTCCATCGGCGGCACCAACGGTGCTCGCGCCGGCGTGGCCTACACGGCCTCCAAGCACGCCCTCGTTGGCATGACCGAGAACACCGGCTACATGTACGCCAACTCCGGCATCCGCTGCAACGCCGTCTGCCCGGGCGGCGTCGAGACCGAGATCGCCGGCTCGATGATGGCAGGCTCCGGCATCAACCAGTTTGGCATGGGTCGCGCCATGGCCGGCCTCGACTCCGACATCCGTCAGGCCAAGCCCGAGGAGCTCGCCTCGGTCGTGCTGTTCATCGCCTCCGACGAGGCCTCGTTCATGACCGGTGCCTGCGTCAAGGTCGACGGCGGTGTCTCCGTGAACTAGCCGGGACAATACCTGCCTGAGCAACTGTCCCACTCAAAATGGCCGGGGTGGCCGCTCGCACAAGAGCGGCCACCCCGGCCTTCTTACGTCTCAAGCTGCCGAGAAGAACCTACAGCTCGCAGGCCTTGAGCGCGGCGCCGATTGCCCCGGCGTAGCGGGCCTCGGGGCAGGTCGTGACCTCGCTGCCCAGAAGCGCTCCCAGACGCTCCACCACGTAGTCGTTCTCGCAGAGTCCCCCCGTGAGGAAGTAGGGGGCGTGCGACCCCTGGCCCGCGAGCGACGCCACGCGCGAGACCACGCTCTCGATGATGCCGTGGGCGATGTTCTCGCGCGGCTCGCCGCGACCCACGAGGCTGATGACCTCCGACTCGGCAAACACCGTGCACATGCTCGAGATCTTGACGTCCTCGCCCGCGCGCGCCAGGCTCGCAAGCTCCACCTGGTCGATGCCTAGGCGGTCTGCCATGACCTCGAGGAAACGCCCCGTGCCGGCCGCACACTTGTCGTTCATCGCAAACTTAGTGACGCGCCCGTTCGCAAGCTGGATCACCTTGGTGTCCTGGCCGCCCACGTCGATGACGGTGCCGTCGGTCCCAAAGAGGTGCGCCGCGCCCAGGCCGTGGCAGGTGATCTCGGTCACGACCTTGGTGGCGTAGGGCACCGCGATGCGCCCGTAGCCGGTGGCCACCACGCGCACGTCCTCGGCCGCCACGTCGACGCCCTTCTCGGCCAGCGCATCCCTCACGCGCCCGGCCGCGTCGACCGACGAGAAGCCCGTGGGCATGAGCAGCGTCTGCGCAAGCTCGCCCGTCTCCATCACGGCAACCTTGGTGGCCGTCGAGCCAATGTCTACGCCAATGCCCCGCATGCGCGCCTCCTACAGCGTCTCGATGAACGCGGCGATGCGCGTGTCGATCTGGCCCTGGTCTCCCGCGCTGTAGTCAGTCTCGATCTTCATGTACGGGATGCCCGCGCCCTCGACGGCGCTCTGCATCTTGGCGCTCTCGACGTTGAAGGTGTGGCAGGCCGTCAGCACGCTCTCGATCACGCCGTCGACGTGGTACTTCTCGCACATGGCAAGGGTGTTGTCCATGCGCCCGTCGTTGGGCGTCATGACCGAGCAGTTGATGTCGAGGTAGCGGTCGGCGATGGCGCCCAGGATGTCGTCGGCCTCGGCGTCGACCATCATGCGGCAGGTGCGCTCGCCCGAGCAGTCGTCCATGCAGACCACGGTGCCGCCGTTGAGCTCGATCGTGCGGCCGATCTTGTTGATGACGCCACCCACGGGGCAGCCCGTGATGAGGATGCGCTTGGCGTCCGCAGAGATCGGGCGCTCGCCGGCCTCGTAGGCGGCGCGGCGCTCGGCGACCTTGTCCTCCACCTGCTTGGTGAAGTTGTCGAGGTCGAAGTTGAACGTACCGGCGAACATCGTGCTCATGAGCTCGACGCCGCCCATCACCGGCGGCTGGGCGGCCTGGAGCTCGAACATCGCGAGCTGCGCGGCACGCAGGCGGTTGTGCCGACGGGCCGCCTCGCGTAGGTCGTCGTCGGTGATCGTGATGCCGTAGAGCTCCTCGAGGCACCCCTTGAGCAGGCGGCACTCCTCGCGCCAGCCCTCGCGCTCGTAGGCGCGCTCGCGGCTCTGCGGCAGGTGTAGGACGTGCACGGGCTTGAGCTCGCCCAGCAGCTCGAACATCTTCTTCTTGCCGTCACAGGTCGTCTCGCCAATGATCATGTCCGAGAAGTACGTGAACGGGCATTTCTGCGAGTAGGCAAAGCCATACGTCGACTTAATGAGCGGGCAGAGGTTGGCCGGAAGGACGCGCTCGGCCTCGGGGATGACCTCGTCGGACGTACCGCAGAGAGCCACGCTCGAGGCGCCCGCCGCGTCGATGATCTCGAGCGGGGTATAGCTGCACAGGTAGCCCACGATGCGGTTGCCCGCCTGCTTGAAGTCCTTGACGCGAATGAAGCTCGCCTTGCGCTGCTCGTTGAACTCCTCGAACGTACGCGGCAGTTCCTGAACCTGGGTCATATGCGTTCCTCTCCCTAGCGTGAGGGCCAAGCTTGCCTCCCCGCGGCGCTTACCCAATGTATGCAAGCCTAACAATGAGTGAGCCGTTATAGCCGCACGCCTACAACATATTCGCCAGACGGCACAGTGGGACAATAGTCCCCGGAGACCTATTGTCCCAGTTTTGCTGCATTATTTTATGTCCGAGAATAGCGCGAGAAGGGCGCAGCACCTCATGACAGGCTCCTCTTCCCCTCCACCGTTATCCGCGAATTACACAACGCCCGCGACAAATAACGAAAGAATCAGAGCCCTTTGTCACCACACTCCCAGGTAGGAATTGGCCTCGCGGCGCGTGTCTTGGCACGACAGCCGGGCTTACGGACGCTCCCCCGTGTCCTCAGGGTCCTTCGGGGAGTCCTTCTTGTACGGGCCGTCTTTCAGAGCCTGCCTGACCCCCGAGCGCACGGCGCTCCTCACGACAAAGTAGAGAGGAATGAGAAGCAGCAGCCACGGAGTCATCGTAAGGAGGAGCGACTGCGAAACAACGATCAGCTCATCTGGAATCATGACGTCCCCCATATCCTTGAGGCTGGCTTATGCACAGCATACGGCACGTTGCCCAATCGAATGGGAACTATCCGTTAAAATACTCGCCAGTAACGCAGCCGCGATTGAGACATCTGACAGCACCCCAGTCATCGACGCACGCAAAAGAGGGGCGGGAGGAAACGTTCCTCCCGCCCCAGGCGGCATGCTATGGGTCGCAAGCTCGCAACGTCAAAGCCCTACAGCTCGACGAGCTCGCCTGTCTCGGCAGCGCGCTTCACGGCATTGAGGGTGCGCAGCGTCTTGACGTTGTCGGCCGGCGTCACGACGGGGGCCTCCTCGCCGCGGACGACGCGCACGAAGTGCTTGAGCTGCATCTTGTGCGGCAGGGCCGGGTCAACGGCGGGCTGCTCCATCTGCAGCGGCTTGTGCCAGCTGGAGTCGCCGTCATAGCTCATGACCTGCAGGCGCGGCAGCGACAGGGCGCCCTTGGTGCCGCCGATGAAGTAGGCGTCGGCGTCGAACGGGCGGTACTGCGGATCCTCGCGAGCGGTGGCCTCCCAGTTCCAGGGGCTGGCCGTGGCATCGGAGATGGTCATCGAGGCGAGCGAGCCGTCGGCGAAGCGCACGTTCACAACGGCGGAGTCCTCGGTCTCGAAGCCACGGGCGGCGCTCGACTGCATGCCCTGGATGGCAACGGGCTCGCCCAGCAGGTAGCGGAGCAGGTCGACGTCGTGGACGAGGTTCACCAGGATGGGGCCGGCGCCCTTCTTGCGGCGCCACTCGACGTCGAAGTACTCGTCGTTCTTGTAGATCATGTAGTGGAACGAGGAGACGGTGAGCTTGCCCAGCGCGCCGCTCTCGATGATCTGCTTGGCCTTGTTGACGAACGGGTTGTGGCGACGGTGCTGGCCCACGAGCACGGGCACGCCGGCGGCCTCGGCCTCGGCGGCGAAGGCCTCGGCGTCCTCGAGGTTGTCGGAGATAGGCTTCTCAACCAGCGGAATGATGTTGCGCTTGACGGCCTCGCGAGCAACGGAGAGGTGCAGGCCGTTGGGCGTGGCGATGATGACGGCCTCAGGGCTCACCTCGTCCATCATCTGTGCGGGGTCGGTGAAGAACGGCACGCCGGCGGCGTCGGCCGTGGCGCGGGCGCCCTCGAAGGCGTCGGCGATGGCGACGAGCTCGGCCTCGGGCTCCTCGGTCACGAAGCGGATGTGGTTGCGGCCCATGGCGCCGGCGCCGATGACGGCAATGCGGACGGGGTTGGACATGATGCCTCCTATGCATCTGACGGCGCCGCCGCACGCACGGGGGCGGCGGCGCCGAATACGTGTGGGGGTCGGCCGAGGGGCTATCGGCCGACCGGGGAGAGAGTACGTGCGTACCCGAGCGGGAGGGCGAGCACGGGCACGCGGAATGGAACGGGGCAAGCCCTAGGCCTGGGCCTTCTTCTTGCTGTCGGAGACCATCATGTAGACGGTGAGGGCAACGGCCACGGCGGCGATGACGATGGCGCCGTAGAAGGACTGCTGGTAGGCGGCGTTGCCGGCCTCGGCATGGTACAGCACGGCGGTGATGGGCTGGCTGATCCAGGTGGAGGCGGCGTAACCCAGGAACATGATGCCGTAGTTGACGCCCAGGTTGGAGGTGCCGAAGGCGCCACCGGTCAGCGGCGGATAGATGACGAGCAGGGCACCAAAGCTAAAGCCAAGCAGGGCGAGTGCCACAAAGAATATGACCTGCGTGAAGCTCATCGACATGATGACGAGGGCCACGATGGTCACGACGAGGCTCACGAGCAGGGACTTGTAGGCGCCGATCTTGTCGATGATCTGGCCAAAGGAGAGGCGGCCGACGAGGTTCGCGCAGGTGTTCACCGTGACGACGAGGCCACCCAGGGCCACCGCGGCGGCGGAGTTGGGGTCGTCGAAGAGCTGCACGGCGCTGATCGAGGCAACCTTGCCAACGAGCAGGGTGCCGGCGGTGGCAGCGAAGGCGAAGGTCACGATGAGGACCCAGAAGCGCGGGGTCTTGACCATCTCGCCGGGGGTGAGGTCACCAAAGGTGCCGGCGTGGGCGCCGGCGGCGGGGGCAACGTAGCCCTCGGGCAGCCAACCGGCCTTCGGGGCCTTGAGGAACAGGGCCGAGACGAGAATCATCACGAAGAAGATGACGCCCAGGGCCTTGAGGGCGCCAAAGATGCCCAGGCTGGGAATCAGCAGCGAGGCGAGCACCGGCGACAGCACGGCGGGGCCGGCCGTCGAGGCGGCTAGGGTGATGCCGGAGGCGAGGCCCTTCTTGTCGATAAACCACTTCTGGCCCGTGGTGAGGGCGGGGTTGTAGCCCAGGCCGTTGCCGATGGCAGCGACGACGGAGAACCACAGGTAGAACTGCCACGGGGCGGTCACGGTGCCAGACATGAACCAGCCCACGCCATAGCAGACGGCGGCGGCAATGACGACGTTGCGCGGGCCGATCTTGTCGGAGATGCGGCCGGCGAAGATGCCGGTAATGGCCATAATCGTCTGGAAGACGGGGAAGGCCCAGGTGAGGGCGCCCGACCAGTCGGGGTAGACGGCGAGCAGGTTCTTGCTCACGACGGAGTACAGGGCGATGGAGCTGATGAAGAACATGGTGACGCAGGCGGCGGTGAGGACAACGCCACGACCCTTGTTGGAGTTCTCGGAAGCCATTCGAGCCTTTCTGATCTGGTTAGCGAAGATGGGACAAATTAGCCCGGAGCAATTTCGTCCCACGTTTCCTGCCCCTTGGGACGATAAAGCTCCGGGCTATATCGTCCCAAGGGGCAAAGAGCCTACTGGTCGGACGGGGTCTTGACGCCGGCCTCGTCGGTCCACAGGTCAACGCCGCGGCCCTTGAGGTAGTTCTCGGCGAAGGCGCGACGGCCGCCGGGCTTGGCGGTAAGGTCGCCCATCATGTTGGAGAAGCCGCCGTCGACCTTGATGGCGTCGCCCGTGGTGAAGTCGGAGCGGGTGGAGGCCAGGAACATGACGGCGTTGGCGATGTCGGACACCTCGCCGATGCGACGCGTGGCGATGAGACGGCTGCGGCTCTTCTCGACCTCGGGATCAGCGTAGAAGCTCGCGCTCATCGGCGTCTTCACGAAGCACGGCTCGACGCAGTTGGAGCGCACGCCGTAGGGACCCCACTCGGCGGCGAGCATCTTGGAGAGCATGTTGACGCCGGCCTTGGTGGAGCTGTAGACGCCGGAGAAGGTCTCGGGCGAGTGGCTGGCGACCGTGGAGATGTGCACGAGGCGGCCACGGCCGGCCTTGATCATCTCGCGGCCAAAGCGCTGCGAGGTGATGAAGTAGCCGGTGAGGTTGACGTTGATGACGTCGTTCCAGTCGGACAGGGGCAGGTCCTCCATGGGGGCGAAGCGTAGGATGCCGGCGGTGTTGACGAGCACGTCGACGCGGCCAAAGGCCTCGATCGTGGCGTCGACGGCGGCCTGGACCTCCTCCTCGCTGCAGGCGTTCATGCGGAAGCCCTCGGCGTGGATGCCAAACTCCTCGGACAGCGCGGCGGCAGCGGCCTTGACCTTGTCCTCGTCGAGGTCGAGCAGCACGACGTTCGCGCCGTTGCGGGCGAACTCGCGGCAGATCTCGACGCCCATGCCACCGAGCGCTCCGGTGACGGCGCAGACCTCACCCCCGAGGTTAAGCCAGTTGTTCATACGTTTCCTCCTCTTTCGCGCCCGCGCGCACGCCAGCCCCCTGGCCCGCCCGCGGGCGGGGACATGCGTCCCACCCATACAAAAGACGAGATAAACGCTACCGAGACAAACCTCGCGCGTGAATTACTCAATTGTTAGAATTGTGATAACCACAGGTTTATACCATGCGTGAGCTGCGCCTTTATTGCACCATGGGAGGCATTCGTGTACGACAGAAGACTCGACGCCATCGTTGCCGCCGCAAGCCTCGGGAGCTTCTCGAGGGCGGCCGAGCGCCTGTGCATCTCGGCCCCGGCCCTCGTGAAGCAGGTCTCGGGCTTCGAGGCCGAGCATGGCGTGACCCTGTTCGTGCGCTCCCACGCGGGCGTGCGCACCACGCCGGCGGGCGCGCGCCTCGTCGAGGACGCCCGCGAGATCATGCGCCGCAGCGAGGCGGCCCTGCGCCGTGCTCGCGAGGTCGACAGCGGCGGCGAGGCCGTGCGCCTCGGCGTGTCGCTCATGTGCCCGGGGCGCAACACCCTCTCGATGTGGCCCCTCGTGCAGCAGCTCGAGGGCGGTCTACGCCTCGAGATCGTGACCGTGGGAGACCTCTACGACCCCCGCACGAGCGTCATGACGCGCCTGGGCGAGGAGGTCGACGTGGTTCAGTCGAGCTACTCGACGTTTCGCTGGGGCGGATCGTGCCGCCTGCTGCCGCTGTTCACGACACCCTTCAAGATCGACGTGCCGCGCACCCACGTGCTCGCGAACCGCAAGCGCCTCACGCTCGACGACCTCGACGGCATGAGCATCCACATCCTGCGCCACGGCAACGACGCCACCGACCAGCTGTGCGACCTGCTCGCCATCGACCGCGACGTGCGCGTCATTGAGGCCGAGAGCTTTGACTTTGCCCTGTTCAACGAGGCCGAGGAGCGTGGCGACGGCGTGCTCACGAGCGGCGCGTGGTCCGAGGTGCACCCCGGCTTTGTGGGCATCCCCCTCGACTGTGGCATCC
>NZ_CEVYAT010000071.1:0-8053 GCF_982402205.1 Parolsenella sp.
GGTGTGGGCCGCGAGGTCGCGCGTCTTGGTGTGGCACATGCACACGGTGGCGTTCTTGCGCTGCAGCATGAGCGACACGGGCCTGCCGATGACGAGCGAGCGGCCCACGACGGTGACGTCAGCGCCCGCAAGCGGCACCTCGTAGTGGTCGAGCAGGCGCACGACGGCCTCCGCCGTGCAGGGGGCAAAACCCGTGCCCGCACCCGTGAGCACGTGGGCAAGCGAGGCGTCCGTGAGGCAGTCGACGTCCTTCTCGGGGGCGATGGCCGCAGCCGTCTCCTCCTCGCTCAGCTGGGCCGGAAGCGGGCGGAACAGCAGGATGCCGTGGATGCCCGCGTTGACGCTCGCCACACGGACCTTGTCGAGCAGCTCGGCCTGCGAGCAGCTCTCGGGAAGCACGACGCGGTCGACGGCCACGCCCGTCTTGCCCGCGCGCGAGAGCACCCCGCGCTCGTAGGCAAGGTCGTCGGGGCGCTCGCCCACGCGGATAATCGCGAGCCGCGGCGTGATGCCGCGGGCCTCGAGGGCGGCGGCGCGCCCGGCGACACCCTGGGTGATGGCGGCCGTGACGGGCGCGCCCCTAAGCAGTGTGGCCATGGCCGTATCCCTTCTTCATGACGCCAATCGCAAGGTCGGCGATGGCCTGGGCGCGTGGCTCCCACTCGGCGATCAGTGCCACGCACTGCTCGTCTATCTCGCGGGCACGTTCGCGGTCGCGCATCGAGGCGGTGTTGACGCAGACGGTGAGGTTCGCGGCGTCGAGCGCCCCCCGGCAGAGCATGGCGCCGCAGCCCACGTCGGAGAGGAGCAGCCGCGAGCAGTCCTGGGCCATGCCCTCGAGCAGGGCGATGGCGCGGGCGCAGGCCACCATGATGCGGTAGGGCGGCAGCGCCGCCTCGTGCAGGGCAGTCTCGATGGCCTCCGGGCGCGCGGGGTCTTCGCGGTCGAGGGCATAGGACGCGCTCACGAGCTCGTAGGCCGCCGCGTCCTCGTCGACGAGGCGCGTGAGCTCGGCACGAATGCGCTCGGCGGCGGCCACCGTATGGGCGAGCTCGGCTTGCCTGGCGGCGAAGGCTGGCTTGCCCTCGTCGTAGCGGGCGACCATCGAGCACAGCGCCACGCCGAGCGCGCCCACGTAGGCGGCCGCCCCTCCGCCGCCCGGCACGGGCGTGCGCTGGCTCAGCGCCTCGGCAAAGGTGCGGCAGCTCTCGTCCATCATCGATCTTGCCTTGTCCTGCATGTCCTGCATGTCTTGCAAACGCTCCTCACACGTGATGGCGCGGCCGCGCGCAAGCGGCCACGCCACCCAATCTAGCTGGTATTTCTTGCCCTAGAAGAGGCCGGTGATGCGGCCCTTCTCGTCCACGTCGATGTTCTCGGCGGCGGGGTGCTTGGGCAGGCCCGGCATCGTCATGATGTTGCCCGTGAGCGCCACGACGAAGCCCGCGCCCGCGGCGACCTTGACCGAGCGCACCGTGATGCGGAAGTGCTCGGGCGCGCCCAGGCGCTTGGCGTCGTCGGTGAAGGAGTACTGGGTCTTGGCCATGCAGACGGGCAGGTTCGTGAAGCCCTGCTCCTCGAGCTGGGAAATCTGCTTGGCTGCGGCGGGAGCAAGGTCGACGCCGTCGGCGTGGTAGACGCGCCTCGCGATGGCCTCGATGGTCTCGCGGATGCCGCCCAGCTCGTAGGCGCAAGCAAACTCGTGGGGCTGCTCGCACAGGCGCACGACCTCACGCGCCAGGTCGAGGCCGCCCTCGCCGCCCTTGGCCCAGACCTCGGAGAGTGCTACGTTGACGCCCAGCTCGCGGCACTTGCTCTCGACGAGCGCGAGTTCGGCGGGCGTGTCGGTGGGGAACGCGTTGATGGCGACCACGACGGGCAAGCCAAAGACGTCCTGCATGTTCTGGACGTGACGCAGCAGGTTGGGCATGCCGGCCTCGAGCGCCTCGAGGTTCTCCTCGGAGAGCGCCGCCTTGGGCACACCGCCGTTGTGCTTGAGGGCGCGCACCGTGGCCACCACGACGCAGGCGTCGGGGGCAAGGTCCGCCATGCGACACTTGATGTCGCAGAACTTCTCGGCACCAAGGTCGGCGCCAAAGCCGGCCTCGGTGACGACGTAGTCGCCGAGCTTCATGGCCGTGCCGGTTGCCATGACCGAGTTGCAGCCGTGGGCGATGTTGGCGAACGGGCCGCCGTGGACGAAGGCCGGCGTGTGCTCGAGCGTCTGCACGAGGTTGGGCGAGATGGCGTCCTTGAGCAGGGCCGTCATGGCACCCTCGGCATGCAGGTCATGCGCCGTGACGGGCGCGCGGTCATAGGTGTAGCCCACAACGATGCGGCCCAGGCGCTCCTTGAGGTCTGCGATCGAGGTGGCGAGGCAGAAGCATGCCATGACCTCGGAGGCCACGGTGATGTCGAAGCCGTCCTCGCGCGGCATGCCGTTGGCGACGCCGCCCAGGCCGCAGACGATGCTGCGCAGCTGGCGGTCGTTCATGTCGACGACGCGCTTCCAGGTGATGCGGCGTGGGTCGATGCCAAGGTCGTTACCCTGCTTGATGTGGTTGTCGAGCATCGCGGCGAGAAGGTTGTTGGCCGCGCCGATGGCGTGGAAGTCGCCCGTGAAGTGCAGGTTAATGTTCTCCATGGGCACCACCTGGGCGTAGCCACCGCCGGCGGCGCCGCCCTTGATGCCAAACACGGGACCCAGCGACGGCTCGCGCAGGGCCAGGACGCTCCTCTTGCCAAGGCGCTGCAGAGCGTCTGCCAGGCCAACGGAGGTCGTGGTCTTGCCCTCGCCCGCGGGCGTGGGGTTGATGGCCGTGACCAGCACGAGCTTGGCGCGGCGCGGGCGATCGCCCAGCTTGGTGACGTCGACCTTGGCCATCTGGCGGCCGTAGGGAATGAGCTCGTCGTCGGTGATGCCAAGGGTGGCGGCAACCTTGTCGATGGGCCAGACCTCGGCCTCCTGCGCAATCTCGATGTCAGACTTGGGCATGGGTTCTCCAATCGCGTCCGCGTGGGCCTCGCCTCGCCATTATCCGCCGCGGCGTACGCCCGGGTAGGCATACGCGCCAGACTGGAACAGTTTGTTCGCAGGCCCTGCACTCTGATGCGCAGGGGCTTGGCGCAAGGCAGGCAAAAGCGAGGCCGCTTATCTCAACGAAGAGCATTCTAAGAAGTGCCGTCTAGCCGAGGAAGGCACAAAGGGCGCAAATGTGGCACGATGATGCTACAAAGTGTGTCATATGCCGAGACGGGCGGTCACGCGACGTTCACACGCGCGCAAACGAGGGAGGAAGCATGAGGCTCAACCTGCTCACGCTCAAGGACGAGCTCGACGGCCTGGAGTTCTCGAGCCACCTGGCACCGGGGGCAGCCGGCCGCACCTGCGGCTACGCCCTCCCCTGCGTGCCCGGCGAGCCACTCGAGGAGGGCGTGGTCTACGTGGCCGACGCCTCGGAGCTGCCCCAGTCGCCCCAGACGGGCGGCGTGATATCGCTCGTCTGCGTGGGCGAACCGCCGGCCGCGTGGTGCCACGGCAGGCACGACGTCCTGTGGGTCGAGGCGAGCGCCATCACGGCCCGCGCGCTTCTCGCCCGTGTCACGCGCACCTTTGCGCGCCACGAGCAGTGGGAGCGCTCGGTGGAGCGCGCAATTGAGGGAGGTAGGCAGCCGCGCGAGCTCGAACTCGTGCTCGAGGGGCTCCTCGCCCACCAGTTGCTCGACGAGCGGCGCATCGAGGCCGCGGCGCGCGCCTTTGGCTGGGAGGTCTTCGACCGCTACCTGTGCGTCTCGATCGCCTCGGTGCAGCGCGGGCAGAGCCAAGAGCGCCTCGAGGCCACGGCGGCGTCGCTCGCCCCGCTCGTCGGGCAGGTGGGATTCGTGCTCCACGGCGCTCACCTCGTGGTGGTGTGCAACCTCACGCGCGCGGGCGCAGAGGACTCCGCGATGCTGCGTCGCATGGCCGGGCTCTTTGTGCCGGGGCTGCTCGCGGTGGGCGTGAGCAGCGAGTATGGCGACCTCAAGAACACGTTCTACTACTACAACCAGACGCTTGCGGCCGCGCGCCTGGGCGAGAAGGACCAGCCCGATGCGGCGCTGTGGCGCTACGAGGACTACCTGCTGCCCGACATGCTGCGCCGCGTGCGCGTGCGCCAGATTCCGGCGGCGCTCACGCCGGCGGGCCTTCTGCGCCTCATGGAGTACGACCGCGCGCAGGGAACCGACCTCGTGCGCCTGCTGCGCGGCTACCTCGACCACGACCGCAACGTGACGCGCACCGCCCGCGACCTGTTCATGACGAGAAGCACCTGCATCCGCCACCTCGAACAGATTCAGCAGGTGAGCGGCCTTGACCTCGACGACCCCGACGTGCGCCTCACGCTGGGGATATCCCTGCGCCTTCGCTAGCGGGGACACGGGGACGGGTCTTTTGTCCCCATCTCTGTCACGACGAGGCCGACGGGCAGGTCATGGGACTCGGTGGCGCCCAGGGCGGCGAGACTTTCGAGGAACATGGCGCTGCGGCACAGGCCCACGCTCATGCCGGCGAAGTCGCGCAGGAACGCGTCGTAGAAGCCGCCACCATAGCCCAGGCGGTATCCCCGCGCGTCGAAGGCGAGGCCCGGCACGAGCGCGAGGGTGTCGGCGCCCAGCGCACCTACGTCGACGAGGCGCTCGGGGCGCTCATACGGCTCATCGATGCCCATCCGACTGTGCTCGAAGGCTTCCCCCACACCCACCTCATACCACGCGAGCCTGCGCGGGCCCAGCACGCGCGGGGCCGCCACGCGCTTGCCGGCCGCAAGCGCGGACGCCACGAGGGCGCGCGTGTCGACCTCCTCGCGCACCGATAGGTACGCGAGCACGATTGGCGCCGCCTCCCACTGGGGCAGCCCGAGGACGCGCCGGGCCAGCGCGGCGTCGACGCTGGCGCGCAAGGAAGGACCCAGCCCCCGACGCACGGCCTTGAGCTGGGTCCTCAGGATCTGCTTGTTGTCCGGTGCCGCGGGCACGCGAAGCCTCGCTACCGGGGCCTAGGCGAGGTCGGCGAGCTGGGCGCGCAGGCGCTCGACCGTGGCGGTGAGCTCGGCGGCGCGGGCGTGCTTGGCCTCGATGACCTCGGGGGCGGCCTTGGCAATGAAGCCCTGGTTGGAGAGGGTGCGCTCGACGCCAGCCAGCTCCTTCTCGGCCTTGGCGAGGTCCTTCTCGAGCTTCTTGCCCTCGGCGGCGAAGTCCACGAGGTCGCCCATGACGACGAAGGCCTCGAAGTCGGGCTCGACGAGCGTCACGGAGGCGGCGGGCTTCTCGGCGTTCTCGGACACCTCGAGGCTGCTCACGCGGCCCACGCTCTTGACGAAGTCGGCCTGGCTCGAGAGCTTGACCGCGGCGTCGGCGGCGGCGCTCACCACGACGGCAAGCTCGGTCTTGGGCGAGAGCTTGTAGCGAGCGCGGGCAGAGCGCACGTCTGCCACGAGGCGACGGGCTATGTCGAAGGTCGACTCGGCCTCGTCGTCAACGAAGCTGGCGACGACCTTGGGGTCGGGCCATGCGGCCATCATGAGGAAGCGGCCGGCGTGCTCGTCGTAGCCGCCCTGCTCGTTGGCGTCGAGCTCGCTAGCGGGCATGGCGTCCCAGACGCTCTCGGTCACGAACGGCATCACCGGGTGCAGCATGCGCAGCGAGGCGTCGATGACGTAGACGAGGTTGCGCTGGACCTGCAAGCGCGTGGCGGCGTCGCCATCGAGCAGGCGGCCCTTGCACAGCTCGATGTACCAGTCGCAGACCTCACCCCAGAAGAAGCTCTGCAGCTCGCGGGCGTAGTCACCCATCTCGTAGGCCTCGAGGCGCTCGGTGGTGGCGGCGACCATCTTGGCGAGGCGCGAGAGCATCCAGGCGTCCTCGGGCGTGGCGGCCTTGGCGGGGCCGGGCGCGTAGCCGTCCCTGTTCATGAGGACGAAGCGGCTCGCGTTCCAGATCTTGGTAACGAAGCCCTTGGCCTGCTCGGTGCGCGGGCTGTCGATGAGCTGCTTGGTCTTCTTGTCGATGTTGGCGTCGAACTTGACGTCCTGGTTGTTGGTAACGAGCGTGAGGAGGTTGAAGCGCATGGCGTCGGCGCCGTACTTCTCAATGAGGTCCATCGGGTTCACGCCGTTGCCCTTGGACTTGGACATGCGCGAGCCGTCCTTGGCCAGGATCGTGGCGTAGATCACGACGTCCTTGAACGGAATCTCCTTGGTGAAGTACAGCGAGCTCATGACCATGCGGGCGACCCACAGGGCGATGATGTCACGCGCGGTGACGAGCGCCGTCGTGGGGTGGTGGCCCTCCATCTGCTCGGGGTGGTCGGGCCAGCCCTGCGTGGCGAAGGTCCACAGCTGCGAGCTGAACCAGGTGTCGAGGACGTTCTCGTCCTGGTGGACGTGGTGGCCGTGGCAGTGCGGACACTCGTGGACGTCGTCCATGCAGGCGTCCTCCCAGCCGCAGTCCTCGCAGTAGAAGACCGGGATGCGGTGGCCCCACCACAGCTGGCGCGAGATGCACCAGTCCTTGAGGTTCTCCATCCAGGTGGTGTAGGTGTCGGTCCAGCGGGCCGGGTGGAACTTGATCTGGCCCGAGGTCACGGCCTCGAGCGCCGGCTGCTTGAGCCTGTCGACGGCCACGAACCACTGCTCGGACAGCCACGGCTCGAGCTTGGTGTCGCAGCGGTAGCAGTGCATGACCGAGTGCTCGTGCTCGTCGATGTGGTCGAGCAGGCCGTGCTCCTCGAACCATGCGACGACGGCCTCGCGGCACTGGTCGCGGTCCATGCCGGAGAACTCGCCGTAGCCGTCGACGACGACCGCGTGCTCGTCGAACACGTTGATCTGCTCGAGGTCGTGGGCCTGGCCCATGGCGTAGTCGTTGGGGTCGTGCGCGGGCGTGACCTTCACGAAGCCCGAGCCAAAGTCCTTGTCGACGTGGTAGTCGGCAAAGATGGGAATCTCGCGGTTGACGATGGGCAGCATGACCGTCTTGCCGATGAAGGCGGCCTTCTCGGGGTCGGACGGGCTCACGGCCACGCCGGTGTCGCCGAGCATCGTCTCGGGGCGCGTGGTGGCCACGACGATGTAGTCCTGGCCGTTGACCGGCTCGGTGAGCGGGTAGCGCAGGTGCCAGAGGTGGCCCTTCTCGTCCTTGTACTCGGCCTCGTCATCAGAGATGGCGGTGGTGCACTTGGGGCACCAGTTGACGATGCGCTTGCCGCGGTAGATCAGGCCGTCGTGGTACCAGTCGCAGAAGACCTTGCGCACGGCCTTGGCGTACTCGGGGTCCATCGTGAAGCGCTCGTTGTCGAAGTCGACCGAGCAGCCCATGCGGCGGATCTGCTTGATGATGGTTCCACCGTACTCGCGGCGCCAGTCCCAGCACGCGTCGAGGAACTTCTCGCGGCCGATCTCGAGGCGCGAGATGCCCTCGCTCTTGAGCTTCTTGTCGACCTTGGTCTGCGTGGCGATGCCGGCGTGGTCGGTGCCCACGATCCAGCGGGTGGAGCGGCCGCGCATGCGGTTGTAGCGGATGATGGAGTCCTGGATGGTGTCATCCATGGCGTGGCCCATGTGCAGCACGCCCGTGACGTTGGGCGGCGGAATGACGACGGTGCAGTCGCCGACGCCCTTGCTGCGCCGGTAGCAGCCGGCATCGATCCACTGGTCGATGAGCTTGGGCTCGGCGGTTGCCGGGTCGTAGGTCTTGGGCATGTCGGCGGCGCCGGCCGCAGGCTTGTTCTCTGCCACGGAAGAACCATCCTCTCGCAAGGCTATCTCTGGAACGCGCGCCGCTCGGGCACGGGGCCGAGCCGCTGGTAGCGCATTCGCATGTACGTACAGACAGTCGATTAGAATAGCACGTTGGGCCGCGCCGAGACGGGCGCGGGCCCATGCTGGGGCGCTACGAGCATGCAGGAGAAAGACATGGCCAGGGACGGCAAGAAGGGCGTCATCGCCGAGTTCGCCGAGTTCATCAATCGCGGAAACGTGATGGACCTGGCCGTTGGCGTCATCATTGGCGGCGC